>JAFAFM010000105.1 GCA_023423495.1 Armatimonadota bacterium | reverse complement strand
GGTTCAAGGCAAACGACTTGTTGCCTCCCGGTGGGCCTGGATAAGAAGTGTTGAAACAATCCGCCACATTAATCGCACTTGCCTTCACCTGCCTCGGAATTTGTGCGCCCCTTGATCGTGTGCTTATGGTTTCCAATGACCAAGCCAAGATCAAGGCCGTCCAAGCGGCATTTCGGCGTGGGATAGATAGCGGCGACCTTCGAAAAGCAGTGAAGGCTCTTGGTCTCGTTGAAAGGGCCTGGAAATCGGATGGATTGATCTTGGTTGATCCAGCCTTGCCGGTTCTGGCTCATATTGAAGAGAATGGTGAGCTTGTTAAGTCAATTACGGACTCGATGAATTCCGAGTTTGTTTTCAGTGCCAACAAGAAGGACTCCGATCCGTTAAGAAAGGCGGTGAGCAAGATGTTTCCTGCCAATGCTTGGCCCAAGGATTTTGATGTCAGTACGGCTGGGTTTGGCCTCGATTACACAATCACGGCTACGTTAGCTCCCGCCGACGGATCGCCACCTAGATCGATCGAGATACACATGCCAAGAGATAAAACGAAGTCCCGCAACAAGGCTCTCGAACGGTTTCCAATGTTGAATTATCCAGGGACCGAAATGAGTCAAGCGGAGAAGGACGCCGCCCAAGCTAGGACGTTTCAAGATAGGTCAAGTGCATTCATCTGCTTTGGAATAGCAGAAAGGTACTTAGAAGATGGTTTGCGAGAAGCCGCCGATGAAATTGAAAGGCTTCGTAGAGAGCGTCAAGACGCGGCTAATTTAGCGTATCAGAGTTTGTTAAAGAAGCTTGGGTTGGATGGACTCCCGAAAGGGATAGTTAAAATGACGGAGCTGGAATCCGGGCTACGCGACGATATTCATAGGAGATTTGTGGACAGCTACAAAGCCTTAGGATTTCAGTCGTCCGCAGAAGCTACGAGGTTTGTCGATGGCTCTCCAACCGCAAGCTTCACGGTGACACTGGGGCTGTATCGGCAATTCAGGGGCCGTAATGAGGCGGAGAACAAGGCATCAGTGGGAATGGTGTACGAATTTCTCATCATAAACCCTTAACCAAAAGCGCTAAGTTTTGAGCCAGTATTAACGGCATGGGATTTGTCGCCGTTTCGGTTCTTCCACTCCTCATCGGGTTGCATGGCCACGATGGACCTGGCCATAAGCACGCGGTTCGACCCGCAGCGAAGAAGAAGGCGGTTGTCCAGCAGTTTGCTACGGGCCTCGTGTACGAGGATCGCAACTGGAATGGGAAGAAGGATGCGGACGAGCGCAGCCTTGCCAATGTCCGTGTCTCCAGCCACACGGACATCACGAAGACCGACCGCAATGGTCGATGGAGGCTGCCGCTTTACGACAACACGATCTACTTCGTGATCAAGCCACGAGGCTATATGACCGCCTTGGATCAGGGCATGCAGCTTCCGCGGTTCTACTACATTCACAACCCAAAGGGCTCCCCTGCCTATCTCAAGTATCCCGCCGTTAAACCGACTGGGCCACTTCCAGCCTCGATCGACTTTCCCCTTTACACCCGGCGGGAGCCCAATAAATTCACCGCCCTCTTCTTCGGGGATACCCAACCCCGCGATTTGCGAGAAGTGGATTACATCAGCAAGAGCATCGTGGAGCCACTAATCGGGAAGACCGATGCGGCGTTTGGCGTCCCCCTGGGCGACATTGCGTTCGATAACTTGGAGACCACCGAGCCGCTCGTCAAAAGCATCGCCTTGATTGGAATTCCTTGGTACAACGTTCTCGGCAACCACGACGTGGATTACCAGGGCAAGACGGACAAGGAAGCCAACGGGCACTTCGAACGCGTCTTTGGCCCCGCCTACTACTCCTTTGACCATGGCCCCACACATTTTGTGGTTCTGGACAACGTGGTGTGGCAACACGGGGATACCCAGCCAGACAAACGTGGCCGTTACAAAGCCGGACTGGGCAAAGAGCAGTTGGATTGGCTCAGGAAAGATCTGGCGCTTGTGCCACAGAACCAAATGGTCGTGCTGATGATGCACATCCCGCTCAACGAAAACGAGGACAAGCAGGACATCTTTCGCATGATCGAGAAGAGGCCCTACGTCATTTCGGTGGCCGCCCACACCCACTTCCAGGAGCATCGGTTCTTTACTGAAAAGGACGGATGGAAGGGCGCGAAGCCACATCACCATATCGTGAACGTCACCACGTGCGGCAGTTGGTGGAGTGGAGCCCCGGACCCCCGAGGCATTCCACACACCACCATGCGCGATGGCGCGCCGAACGGCTATAGCATCTTCACGTTCGACGGGACCCAGTACAAGATCGAATACCGCGCGGCGGGTCGACCGGCCACCTACCAGATGAACATCATCTCTCCGGACTTCATTAACGCGTCCGAGCTGGCAGGAACCTCGGTCTTCGTGAACGTCTTTGGCGGGTCTGAGCAGTCCAAGGTGGAAGTGCAATTCGGCGCGGATGGCCCTTGGCAGACGATGGCCAAGGCGGATGAGGCAGATCCGATGTACTTAGAGTTGATTGCCCGCGAGAAGGGCCAAAAGCCTCCCTATCGCGACTTACCCGGTGCGGTCAAGTCGCCACATCTTTGGAAAATGCCGATGCCTCGGTACCTAGCGCCGGGTGTTTATCCCATCCACGTCCGAACGACCGACATGTTCGGCCAGGTGTACTTGTCGACTCGGTCCTTACGGGTCGACTAATCCTCCAAGCCTCCTTGGGTTGACGTCCAATAAGGACCAAAGCTCAAGGAGGCAATCATGAAAGACAAAACGCAGAACACCCAGAAGCCGCCGGTAGATCGAGACAACCCGCAGCCGCAGCAAGAGGATCGCGGTTCGGACAAGCCCAATCAGCAGGGCAACCAGGGAAACAACAGCAATCAGGGGAATCGGAAGGATTGGGGTCCAGATCGGACACCCGACAAGAACATGCCCGATGAGCCGGGCGCCTGAGAAATATCGACGGGATTCTTAATCTGGCCATCGAAGAATCGCCGGGCAAACGGAATGCCCGGCACCACACAATCCAGATGGTTGTAGCGTCGACCAGGTTCGATGTGTCCCCAAACTTGGGATTCTGGAACGCCTCTTCGGCGCATCGCTTCGATTGTTACCGTCACATGCTCCTTCGGCACCAGGAAATCGTCTTCCACGGCGTACAGCGCAATCTGTGTTTTTGGGGTCCAGTCATGACAGTCGTTGGCGGCTAGGATCGCCAATAGTGGATTGGATAGGTCATGCGTGCGGATGGCTTCTAAGAAGCTTGGCCGAAGAATCTTACGCAACGAGACAAACTCCCCAACTTGCCACGCTTTCAAGCTTAGTTTCCGTCCGCGATGCACGTCGTCGATTTGCTTTTGGAAAACATACGGAATGTAGGTTGCAAACGGCCGCACGAAATACTCGCCGAGCTTAATCTCCGGATGTGTGCTTTGGATGCCATAGGCAGTATAAGAGGCGACAAACACACTTGCCCCCAACCAAATAGGGTTGGAATGATCCTTCAACATGGACCGCGCCTGCACGCCGCTCAAATTGTAGGGACCGGAGATGGGCGCAACTCTGGCCACGGTGCCGCCAGCGGCCTCGATCTCACGCGTGGCCCACATCGCCACCGCCCCACCCTCCGAGTAACCAGAAATGTACAGCGGTTTGTCTGCCTCGGGCATCTGTTGCCTGACGAGCTTGACGAGATCGATTCCGCTTCGGCTATTCAGCTTACCGAGAGGATAGGGATGGATGCCCTCGTGGTCGCCCAAGCCCAGATAATCTGGCATGGCTACGGCATAACCATGGGCAGCAAATCCAAGGACGGCCAACTCCGCCTCGAGCGGGCTGCCCTTGGCGGGATAACGTGATGGAACGAAGTCTCGGTCCGCCGTAGTGGCATGAAAGTACAGAACGAGACCCTTTGGAGAAGGCGGGATGGCTACCAACCCGGAGAGGCGAACCGCGTTGCCTTTGGCGTCCGTTGAAGGATAATTCACCCTCAGGAGCCGAATCGCCGGTGCATCGGCAAGTTTCTCTTTGAATCTCTCCTCATACCGCTTCACAACCTCGGCGGCGGTCAATGTCCCGACGGGGCGTACCGTCATTTGTGGCTGGCCGAACGCATTGCCGATGGCAAACAGCCCGGCAACGGTCAGCCATGTTTTCCACATGGACTATCGGACGCTTAATCCTAGCCTAGAGTTTGTTTGCCTTACTGAGCAGTAGGGCATTGAAGAAGAATTTGAACGTTCCGTGAGACTGTCCGCGGTAAAGGATCTCCGGTCCAAAAAGGTAGAGTTTGCCTTTGCCAACGGGCGCTTCCGCGATGGCCACGCCATCTTTCAAATACTTCTGGCCCCATGCCCAGCCCGACTTCAGCGGCTTCTCCGAATCAAACCACGCGATCGCTTTGACCTTGCTGGGATCGGTGATCTTGAAGACGGGTGAGTTGTCGAACATCACGTTCGCCCGGTCCCTCATGCCCCATGCCTCGGGCTGCTGGTTATCCACCTTCACCTCCAACACCGATCCGGGGATGTAGTACTCGGTTCTCGGCAGGGGTCGGCCTTCTTTTAGGAGGTGGCTTTCCACGGGAAGTCCGAAATGCCGCGCGAGGGTCGTCGACGTACCGATCGTGATGATCGAGCCGCCATTCTCGGCGAACGTCTTCAGGCTTTGCACCCCTTGGTCCGAAATGTTGCCAAGCATGTTGTGGAACTGGGTGGGAATTCCTTCCGTGTTGATGGGGGCGGATTCGCGTGGATTGGCCGGGATGGCGCCATCCACGAACACGATTGCGTCGTACTTGGCATTCAGGTTTCCGGCGTTGATTTCGGTGGGATAGACCACGGTGAACGGAATTCCGAACTGCTCCATGATCCAACGTGTCCAGCCCGACTCCATAGATCCGCCGTAGCGGTCCCACAGGGCGATGCGGGGAGCGGACACTTGCCAGGCGTCCGGATACGTGGATTGCTGGTCCCTGTTGCTTGCCCCTACGAACTGCTTATCCACCCGGAACACCCTTGCCGGTGCGCTTCGCAGGCCCTTAAATAGCACGCGATAGCCATCATTATCATTCAGTATCGTCGTCCACACGGTGCCGCCCGTGACGATCACAGCGGGCGTCGATCTCTGCCGCGCCGTGGCTAAGACCACAGTTGCCGGATTGACGCTCACAGGTTGCAGAATGCGGTCGAACTCAATCCCCATTTGATAGGCC
>JAFAFM010000073.1 GCA_023423495.1 Armatimonadota bacterium | reverse complement strand
CGCCCGATCTTTGGCTCAAGCCATCTCAGAGATTCCAGGACCGGAGATCGACTGGGATCGAGTGCAAACCAATATCGTCCTGGTCAACACTCCCACCCCGGCTAAAGAATGGACGGAGGCCCTTCGTGAGCAGGGTGTTTGGTGTTTTCCGGTTGCCAAGGACCGTCTGCGATTGGTGCTTCACGCCGACGTGGACGACGAGGGGATTGCTCGTGCCGCAGAGGCGTTCAAAACGCTGTCTCTCACTTTGAAATAGTCGGCTCGTCGTCAGGAAACCAGCGGTACTGGTCCATCCGGACCCGTCCGTCGAGTTCAAACTCGACGCCCTCTTCGGCAAGCTGATCGTGCTGAAAGGTCTCCAAGTTGGGATCCTTCTTCCAGATGGGCAAGCGACCGTCGGCAGCGACCACCCGCCACCACGGAACGCCGTCGGGCGCCACGGACATCCAGCGGCCGATCAGCAATCCCGATACCGGATTTTGCAGGGCTTGGCCAATGTCTCCGTAGCCACAGACTTTGCCTACCGGAATGGACTGTACCAGTTCCCAAAGCTGCTCCAAGCGTGCGTTCGGCTCCATCGCCGAACACAATACTCGATTTAGGCAGGGATGCTGACAGCGGCTCGGGCGGAGGCGCGGATAGCGGGCATCAAGCGGTCGGCGCTTGCCATTGCCTCTTCCATGTAGCGTTCAGCGATCTGCTGGGTGTCTGGATCGTTCACTGCCGTAGCAAACTCGCTTAGCGCACAGTACGATCCATGCAGCATGTGGAGGGCGGCATGGGCTTTGATCGTGTCCATCGTAATCTTGTCGGCCCGGTTGTGGCCCGAATTGAATATGTCACTCAGGACGCCCATCGTGCTATTGGCAAAGTCCTTCAAGCTTGAGAGGTTGCCATCCAAAGATCGAACACGGGCCTCGAGGGTTTCCCGGCGCATCGTGCTTTCCCGAACACATTCCGCCGCGACGGTTCTAACGGTCGCCACCGCTTCGGCGTCGTCCGCAAGTTTGTCTAATATGTCTTCTGTCAGCTTTTCGGCGGCGTGGAGGTCCTGGAGGTACCGGATCGTCTGCGCTTTTGTTGATTCCATCCCTCTTAGGCGACAACCTACCCAGTTTCGGATGAAACCATCTCTGCGATCAGAATTTCATTCTTATCCCGCTGCAGCTTCCTAACCAAGTATCCGTAAGCTTGCCCGAAGTGTCGAACATTTTGAGGGTGAGCTTTGATTTGTAAGTTCCTCCGTTGGAAGCCAGGGTGATATCTTCTAAAAGGATTCCCTTTCCCGCCGGCATCCAGCCTCCGCCGGAGGAGATGTCTTCGAATTTAATTGGAGCTTTGGGGTTGTAAAACACATACTTGGCTTGGTACCGGTTGCCGCCCATCTTTCGCCAGATTCCATAGGCGGGAGGAACGGGAGGCGCGCCGTCATAGTTGGATGATTCGGTCATGGTCCCGCCCTGGTTAAAGACCATCATGAATTCAAGGTCCTTGACCGAGGCGAACGCTCCTGTTCGGAACTGGACTTTCGTGGTCCAGGCTCCCACCAGCGCGGGAGCTTTTTGACCCGTCAGGACGGCAGCAACAATAATTGAAGTCAGCACAACCTACTGACGATACAAACCACCACGTGGATGCGCTACGCAACAGCGGACAACACGTTGGAGCTGTAGTAGTCATCCTCATCCGGAAGTGGAAGATCGACGATAGAGATTGCTGTGTTCAATAGGAGTCGTTGACCAAAGTCACTTCTCTCACGTCGCAAAGCGAAATCTTTTGCCAACTCAATTACCCCTCCAGCATTTGGGTTGCCCTGGCAATGGAGGATGTAGGCCGTATCCAGAAGACGTTGTTCATAGTCCTCCACTAGGTCATCCGTAATCACACGATCGAGGCTATCCATCAATATTTTGTGGATCTCTGCTTTCTTCTGCGAATCGTCGATGTCGGAAAACCATCGAACAGCGTGGAAGTCTGTCCACATCTCGTTGTCCGCATAAAACGGAATGAACAGGTTGCCAATCAAAGGGACCGACTGGAGCACTTTCTGGCGACCGCTGCTGGTCATGGGACGCACGGAGATTTCGCAAGATGGATGTGAAACGGCCTCCGCACTTTCAAAGGCACGTTGCCACCACGAAGGAAGCTTTATGGAGGTATCGGAGGGCGAACCAGTTCGCAGTGCCTCAAGGATTCTGCCGGCAACATAGTTGGGATCGACCTCGCATTTGTTCTCCGGAAAGACAGATTCCCAAAGTTTGACCATATTCGGCGCTCCCGTAATGCGGCCGGGACCGAGGGTCTCTAAATGGTATTCACGGTCAGAGTCCCGCACGGCAACAAGCAGGACCTCATATTCGGCTCCCCTCCGCCCCATTATAAAGAAGTGCGTCGCATCCTTCGAGAAGTCCACGCATATTCCGGCCATCAAGAATTTGCGCGAACGAAGCATCTTCTCACTTGGTTCGTTGCGATCTTCGTAGTCTCGCCCGGAGAAACCTTCCCTCTCCAGAATCCAAAGTATTCGTTTTAGCGCTTTGCGGTCCGGCTTGGAGCCAATGGTCTCGGCGAGTTGGTAAACAGTGTCGGCGAGAGCCTGTTCTGGCCACTTCTTGGCGTAGAACTCAAGTTCGCTCCACCTGCGGTATCTAATTGCCTCAAAATATTCCGGTCTCAAATTAAGCTGCCCTTCTTCTGGGCCCTCAATATTTATTTGGCAAGTCTGATAACCAACTTTAGGTTTTCCGCATCAAAATCTTCAGAACCGACTTAAAAAGGCGTTCACTGCCATTTCAGTTCGATTGCCGAGCTTCCTGGAACAGAAAGGCTATCTACCGATCCCTTAGGCTCACCATTTACCCACGCTTCAACCTTGACTTTCTTACGACTCTTAGGCAGAGGAAGGATTTCTAAGTCCGCGTT
Organism: Armatimonadota bacterium; assembly: GCA_023423495.1. Classification (GTDB taxonomy): domain Bacteria; phylum Armatimonadota; class Fimbriimonadia; order Fimbriimonadales; family Fimbriimonadaceae; genus 55-13. Next base: position 5,297 of record JAFAFM010000073.1, on the reverse strand, counting down.
TGCATTAGGAGATCCCAGGACTTGGAATTTCGTGGATCCAGACTGATCCTCTTTTTGAGCGATCGGATACTCGCAATAGATGAGGAAGTCCGCTCCTTCGGTTTTGTGATAGGAGTTGGTGACGTAGGCAAAGGCCGCTCCCACGCCATAGACTTCCTGTCCAATTTTTCCTGCTTGCTGGCCGTCGATGTACAGATCTTCCAAAGGAAACGTAAGCTTGCGGTCGTTGCGACCATTCTTTGCCTTTTCAGCAATGACCTCTTTCGGCAAATGCTCCGGAAAATAGAACCATGACCGGTCTTGGGTAAAGCGGATGTACTCCGCCATCAGAAGTTTGGCCGAATCCGAAAGATCGCAATTTACCAAAGACAGAGCCTCAGTCAGTGCCTCATAAGCTTCATGGCACTCGAAAATCGCCATATACGGTCCCTTGTCTAGACAGAGGGCGCCAAGAAAAACGGGATAGTGCTCGGCATGCTCAATGTCGGATTCCCAAAGTGAAGTGCATCGGAAGAAGGATGCGAGAAACTGCGAGGCTGATTTTAGGAAGAGGGGATCTTGAGTTTCTCGATATACCATTGTGGCGGCGGTAACGCCCCAAGCAGTGATATTCGTCTGGTAGGTCAGCTCAAAACCCAAGCCCTGCACCGCGAGCAGAGACTTCTTGGCTTCCTCAAGATATCTGTCTTCCTTTGTCAAGCCATAAGCCTGCATCATGACGTAACTGTATAAGCCTGCGGCATCGGTTTGACCAGGAGCACCATCTCGCCTTTCTGCCTTGGTGATTTCGCCCGATTCTAAGTTGAAAAATACCGGCCAACGATACTTGAACTTGTGAGCAAACTTGATCAGGATGTCCAGAGAATCGAAAAACTGCTTACGAGCCCAAGGAACGTCGTTCCCTGCCATTCTGGCCAAACTCATTAACGGGTGCATGAAATACCAGCCGTCGACTTGATTGGCATCCTTGTCTTTGCCGACATTGGGCAGGTAGCGACGCGTCGTCTGCAACTCGCGGTCATAAAACCTGGAAATGCTCTTTTGAAGTTTGGCGGCCAGGGGAATCTTCTTCCCGGTCCAAATCTCATAGTCCATCAAACCGTTAAGCACGTTGGCGTGGACCATGCTGTCGGGATATTCCGCATCCACGTAGGGATGCAGGTAGGTCTCGTTCCAGTGAGTTACGCGCGCCCCTGGGGCCGAACTCAAGTTCTTTAAGCTCTTCTCCGCGAGCTTGAGCCAATCATGCCGCTGGGTGTCCGCGGGTGAGAGCTGCGGATACATATTTCCCAGAAATGTTAGGAACATGTCCGACATTTCCAAAGCGTCTTTCGGGATTTCGGGGGAGAACTGGATGAGTACGTCAGAAATAGTGATTTCCTTCCCGGCGGGCAGTGGATTTTCAGCGGATACGGGCAGTAGAGTCCCAAGCTCCGGCCACTTTCCCCCGACAGCCTCGTTGGGAACCGTTTTCGTTGCACGGAAATATTCGTTAAGGGAAGTCAGGTTCTGGAAATACAGGAAGGTGCCTACTTTGGGCTTATTCAGCGATAGGTAAACGAGTGGAGCCGCCAGTCCAGTTTGAACACAGTGAACTGCTCCATCAGTTTGTAACGCATTTCCCTCCGCGTCGATTAGATAAAAATCGCGGGGGACAAACGGGAGGGTGAGATCGGCGTCCGGAGTTACGGTTGAGACGACCCGCAATACGCCCTTCTCCTCCGACACAGTGACTCGAATCATGCCGGACACGAACTGCAGGCTGTAGCCGTCGTCAAGGCTTTCCGCGGAAAGCAGGTTATTTCCACAAAGATATCCAGCCCGGAGGGCAAAGCCTCCCTTGCCTTCTATCATCACTTCCAGCCACAAGGAATCGGTGCCTGCGATCGCCCGATACGTACCCATTCCAAAATCACCGGAGCGGATGACTTTATCGGGCGATTCCAGGACAGGCTTCAATGCCAAGGCAGTGGAAGAGGTGGCCTCTACCATTACTGTTCCTCCAACTCCAATCGCGGACGAATCTGGACAAATTCCACATCACAGCGCTCGGGTTGGCTTACCGCATAAATCACGCAGTCGGCAATGTCCTCTGCCTTCAACATCTTGCCCTCTTCTTGCCACTTCTCCTGCTCGGTAGTGGTCTCTTTCGTCATGTCCGTGCCAACTAGACCTGGCTCGACGTTGGTGACTCGAATTCCCATCTTGTTTGCTTCTGGAGCCAAAGACTTTGTGAAGCCGCGCACGCCAGATTTCGTGGCCACATACACGTTGTTTGGATCTTCGGCGTCGGCGCTCATCGAGCCAATGTTGACAATGTGGCCCGACTTCTTCTCTTTCATTCGCTCGATCGCTAACTTGCAACAGGCCATATATCCAAGCAGATTGGTTTCGACCACGTACTTCATTTCAGCGTAATCGCTGTCGATTATCTTGCTGGCGGGCTGGGCCGCATTATTCACCAAGATGTCGACCCCGCCTAGCTTCTCATCTGCCGTTTTGAAGACATTCTCGACATCTTCATAGATGGCTTGATCAGCGATCATGCCCTCGATCATTCCTTGGCCGTTGGGCTGAATATCTTGGAGAGCCTCCTTAAGCTCTTTTTCATGCCGACCAAAAATCAGTACCTTCGCTCCCTCATGGACGAGCTTCTTGGCCAAGCTTCGCCCGATGCCAGTTGTGCCACCCGTCACGATTACTGCCTTATCTTTTAGCGGAGTTCGCTCGATTGTTGCCATCAGTGCTTCCTTCCGATGTTGGTTGCTCTTTTCGCTCACGTTCGCTGTATTCAAAGCCGCCTAATGCATTGCCTCGATGCTCGTCCGGTTGCGGGCCGACGCCACCGTTCACCAAGACATCGCCCTCAAAGGCCCGACGAGTCACTGCTTCGCCCTGCTCAACCTCATCTTGGTCCCGGGCTTCCTCCATGTGGGGAAGCTGCGCGCTATCGATCGTTTCCCAGTGCTCTTCGGGATCCTCATTTTCCTTTCTCATGATTCTTCTGGAGACCCGCTTGAGACGCAAAAGGATCGTTAGCGACTGACCAGTTTGTGTCAGAAATGCGTAAAGAGTTCCCCAAGAACGCATACGCTGAAGTCACATACAAGCAGGGACGTCATGAATAAAAAGTGGCCGCTCGGAAAGTACGGATTGAGCATCGTGCTCGCTATTCTTTTCTTTCTCAGCTGGATCATTCAGGCCTGGTCGGGGTGGATGAAATATGTGGAGGAGCAAAAATCGCACGGTGAGGTTGCGGAATGGTCAGGCTACAGCTATCACTGGCTTCAGGCCACGTTCGAAAACTGGCAGTCAGAATTCCTTCAATTGTTGACGTTCGTAATCCTCACGGCGATTTTCATCCATCAAGGCAGTCATGAGTCCAAGGATCAGGACGTGAAAACCGAAGAACAGCTCAACCGGATTGAGGAAAAGCTGGACAAACTTGGGAAGCAGATGGGCAGCAAAGCCTGACGCTGTATCATGCAAGGATGAAGCGCCGATGGCTGGCTGTGGCGGCAGTTGCACTCTGTGCGACGGCGGCGGTGGTCTGGCCGCGCGACGACGGCCTGAACTGGATTCGGAGCTACGGTGGAGACGAGACGGTCACGGGCTACGAATTCGAAGAAAAGTACGGCGCTTATGTAGTGCACGAGTTCGTATTTCCGAAAGGTGTACCGGTTAGCCTCGCTGGTGAGATAAGGAAGGCCAAGATTATCGAGCCACCGCCTGCCGGTGGGTTGCCGGGTCCGGGCGTCACAAAGGTGACGCTCGACGATAATAAAACCGTTACGGCGGGGCGGGTCACGCGATACTCATGGCTGCAGATCCAGTGGGATGCAGTCCAACGCAGGATTGGACTGAAGAAAGACTCCGATCCTATCTGCATCGAATAAAAGTTGTTTGTTTTGACAACTATTGCGTCTCCGAACAAGTATGATAGGGCATGGATTCTGTATTGGGAATGCTTCAAGCCCTCTCCGATCCGACAAGGTTCGAGATCTTTGAGTGCATTCGGTGTTGCGGAGGCGCAGGAGTTTATGACCTGGAAACTGGTCAATGCGACGGCGGAACAGTTGGCTCGGTAGCCGCTTGTGACGTCCGCTGCAAGGTTCCCTGCTCACCAAGCAGTATGTCGAGGCATTTCGGCGCACTGAGAGACGCCGGATTAATTCTCACGGAGCGACGTGGTAGAGAGCTTTATGCCCGTGTGAACTTCGACGCTCTTAAGGCGCTCGCCGGTCACTTCGGGTTTCCAACAACGATCCATAAGGAGTTAATCAATGTGTGACTGCAAGAATTGTCCGTGTTGTGAAGACGGAGTTTGCACCTGCCCAGAAGGCTGCCCAAACTGCGATTGCTGCTAAGTTTATGAAATCAGTTTTTCTCCTTGTAGGTTTCGCCCTCATGGGCGCAGCCAACTCTCAACAGAATGTCCCGGTTCCAAAAGAGCAGGGGCAACTTCCACAGAACCGTCCTCTGCAAGTCCCAACGTGAACCGGGTGACCTGGCGAAGGCGGCTTCCTCGGTCCGGGGGAGATTAATAAGAAGTGGACGTTCAGCGCAAGGTTTGTGGATGTCGATCTGCCGAGACCTCGGTACAGATTCACAGCCACTTACCGCTTTACGCCTCGACTGCAGGCGGGCTTGGAATATAACCCGAATGCGGATGAACTCGGCTTTATCGGAAACTACATCCTTACCACGGAGACGGAGGATCGGCCGATGATCAACATCGGTACGAGCAGCGACCGCATCGGTACGCCGGCGGGTCCGCATGCCTATTACATCACGTTTGCCAAGAGTATTCCGGAGTGGAGGTTGGCCCCGTACGTCTCCATCAACTACTCAGAACACGACCGTGCCTTCAACTTCCCGTTCGGAATCAACTACTCGATTTCTCCGGGGCTAAGCACGATGTTTATGAATGACGGACGTAAGAGTCACGTACTCTTAACTTATACAAAGGAGAATTGGAGCGTTTCGGCAATGCTTATTTGGATGAAGCATCCGGGAATCAGCTTCAGCTTCGGATTCTAGATCATGAATATAGTTATCGCCTTGGTTTCTCTCGCCTTGATGGGACTGCAGGACAAGCCTCAAGACATCGCCAAGAAAGATCTGCCCAAAGAGGCGGAATGCGCAATCTGCTCCATGGCCGGTGAGGGCCACGGAAAAGAGAAGGCGGCCGCCGGAGTTTTATACAAAGGAGTTGCCTACTACTTCTGCAATACAAAAGAAGTGGCCGTTTTCAAAAAGGATCCGGATGCTTTTGTCGCGCCCATTTTGCCTCGACC
>JAFAFM010000336.1 GCA_023423495.1 Armatimonadota bacterium | reverse complement strand
CTTCCAGAACATTTACACGACCGCTTCCCCCGAAGAAAAGAAGAAGCTGGACGACCAGAAGATCCAGGTTTACGAAACCTATCTCACGGACAACGAAGATCCTTCCATGCGCCTTGAATTGGTGGAGGTCTACAAGCGTGAGAAGAACGCTGATGGGTTCAAAGATCAGTTGATGGCCGCTGCCAACGCCAACCTTGGTCAGGTCGATGCCGCCGGACAGGGCGTCTTCAACGAGATTAACAAGTGGATCAAGGAAGGCGAGACTTCCAAGCTGCTTGCTGCAGAAGATGTGAAGCTCCTGCGAGATATCCAGAAGCAGTGGGTTGATCAGAAGACGGAGCAAGACAAGTACGAGGCAGAGGCGAAGAAGGCAGAAGAAGATGCCAAGAAGCAAGCCGATGCCGACGCAAAGAAGGCAGCTTCAGAGGTGAAAACCAGGGAAGAAGCCAACAAGGAAAAGGCTGCCGGCGGAAAGAAATAGCGATGGGGAGTGGAGGCAAGCTAACCCTTGTTGCCACTCCGATCGGCAATCTCGGCGACATCTCGGAACGAGCCAAAGCTGCCCTCGAATCGGCGGACTTTTGGATCGTCGAGGATTCTCGGATCAGTGGCAAACTTCAATCCCATCTGGGGCTCAAAAAGCCTATGCGCGTCCTGAATGATCACTCGGGGCCGTCGGTAATCGAGAAGTATCTCGAGGAAATCGAATCCGGAAAGACTGCCGCTTTGGTGACGGATGGTGGTTCACCTGTGGTATCCGATCCCGGAGCATTGTTGAGTGATGCTTGCCATAAAGCAGATGTGATCGTGGAAGCCATTCCCGGCCCAAGCGCCGTATCATTGGCCCTAATGCTTAGCGGCTTTTTTGCCCAGAGATACGCATTTCTGGGGTTCCTGGCCCGTAAGCCCGGACCGATAAAAGCGGAGTTAGAGCCCTTCCGAGAATCCCCGTATACGCTCGTTTTATTCGAGTCTCCATTTCGAATTGATGCGCTTTTGAAAGCAGCATTTGAAGTACTTGGACCCCGACGGTATGCAATTTGCAGAGAAATGACTAAACTTCATGAGCAAGTTTTTCGTGCAGAGTTACCGATAATTCCCACAGAATTACAAGTTCCTCGCAAAGGTGAAGTTACAATTGTGGTGGAAGGACTACGTCGGGCGCGCCGAGCAGACTAGATGCGTAGGTACAATGCGCGAACGGACAACGTCCAAGCATGGATAGCATATGAGTAAGACGGCGATTAATTTGGCAATCGTTATTGTCGTGTGGGTGGCTACATTTGTAGCGGCCTTTGGACAGGATCGCGAACCGTACCGCCTTCGGGAAAACGATGTAATCCACGTTCAGATCTACCAGGAAGGTGCGGTCAATGTGGATGCAACGGTCGGTCGCGATGGCTTGCTTTCTCTCCCTTACCTCGATCCAATTTACGTTGAGGGCATGACCCTTCCCGAACTTCAAAAAAGGCTGACTGACCTTTATGCAGAGCGATTGCGGTTACGCGATCCCAAGGTTTCAGTCACGCTTGTCAAATTCCGCACTTACCGGGCGGCCGTGAGCGGATTTGCCCGCACACCAGGCGAATTCGAGATGAGGCCCGGTGATACCATACTAACCTTGCTCAGCCGGGCAGGTGGTCCCGACTGGGACCGAGCCGACCTTCGGCGTGCCACCTATCGTCGCAAAGGGTCTGATGAGCTGATCCCTCTGGATCTCCACGCAATGCTCAACCGGGCCGACACTTCCCAGAACTATGAAATTCAGGAAGGGGACATTCTTAACATTCCTGAGTCGAATAACAAAGTCGTCGTTATTGGCCAGGTTCCAAGACCAGGTTCATTTGCATATAAAGAACCGATGACGGTTCAAGATGCGTTGGCACAGGCGGGTGGAGAGATTCCAACCAGATCTTGGCTTAGTCGCACGTTGGTGATTCGCGAGCGAGCTGGTATGCCGGGAAGTTATGACCGAATCCAAGTGGACATCGTCCGATTCATTCGCAAACAGGATGACGCCCAAAATATTCAGCTTCAGCCTGGTGACATTGTGTACGTGCCAGAAACGAAGACGCCGGACTTGGATCGCATTTCTAGACTTCTGGGTTCGTTCCTATTCTTCCGAGACTTCCTTCGTGGCGGCTTGTTTAGGTTCTAGGGTTTCGAATCTTCGACTTCCCACAAGCTGATCACCTGAGGCGCTTCTCGTAAAGTTGCAATCACGGAGCAGTACTTCTCATCCGTAAGCTCGATGGCGCGTCGAACAGCGTCGTGGTCAATGTTCTCGCCCTGGATGACGTGCTTTACGGTAATGCTTGTAAAGGGCCTCGGCCAAGTTCCCGGAGGAATCCGTTGCCCCTCGACTTCCACACGGTAGGAAGTAACCCGTTGCCGCTTCTTCTCCAAGATGTTGACCACGTCCATCGCGCTGCATGCGGCGATCGCGGAAAGCAATGTTTCTACCGGCGTCGGCCCTTGCGACTTCGCGCCTTCCTCAGGGTAGGCATCCATCAACAATGAGTTACCGCTGGGCGTTTCCGCCCGAAAAAGCATGGCGTTTTGCCAGTGAACCGTAACCACGTCTCGATTATGGTTGCTTGCTTACAACTTCGAAGGCGGTCACGGTGTTTGAGTAGGTCCCCGCGTAAATGCGCCTACCTTCCGCCGCTGGCGAAGCCAAGAAGTGGCCGATAGGTAGCCTGGTTTGCGCGATCATCTCGCCTGACTGATCATCCATGATCGACAACAGCGACCCAACGGATCCAATTGCGACGAAGCCATCGCCTAGCGCTGGAGAGGAATCGTAGATCACTGAGCCTGTTTTGGTCACCCAAAGTACGTCGCCATTTGCAGCCGAGACGCATCTCAACTCGCCGTTGTCACCCAGCCCGCCGACATACACACGCCCGTCCCGGATTCGCGGTGAGGAGTGTCCGTATTTGTCGGTCCGACTGCTGACCATCCAAAGTTGTTCGCCAGAGTCCGCGTTAAAGCAGAACAATCCATTCCCATTAGCGGGCACATAAATCTTGCCCTCATAGAGGCAGGGGCCACCAATCGCCGGGGAGTAGGCGAAAGTCCGTGGGAAGCATGGCTGCCTCCACACAAGAGTTCCCGTTTTGGCGTCAAGCGCGTAGACGTGGCTATCCCAAGCTCCGATGTAGAAACGCTCACCGTCAGTCACGGCATGGGTTTGCGCGAAGGCGGTATTACTCGTCGGCATCACGTAGGTCCACTTTGGCTTCCCAGTGTTGCGGTCCAAGCCATAAAACTTGCCGTCCCCGCTGGCAACGCACACGATCTCGCCGGCAACAGCGCACGAGGCATAAACGGGCCCTTCGGTTCTGGCTCGCCAAATTTCCTTGCCGTCCGACACCCGGAAAGCATAAAGGTTGGCGTCCGCGCTTCCCACGAAGACTAACTCCTTGTCCTGGACCGGAGATGAGTGGCAATAGCGTCCGGTCTTCTTTGTCCAAAGGACCTTGCCATTTTGCTTGTTTAAAGCATTGAGCGATCCATCCATACAGGAAACAAGCAACCGGTCATTGGCGATCTTGACATGTGACATCACGCCGCCGGAAAGCTCCGTTTGCCAAAGCTGCTTGATCCCCTCTGACGGGGTATCCAGGATGTACGTCGATTGTCGACCCGACTTGGGATCACGCAGTTCAACCACCTGAACGCCGCTCGTTCGGCCCAATAGGAGCGGAAGGGAACCCGTGCTGCCCGCGGTCGCCCACTTGCCATAGCTCACGCGAACGTCGGCGCCATTGGCGGCGGCGAGATCGAATGCCTCAGACACTGGGAGGTTTCCGGTCGCCCAGATGGGCCGCTTGCTGTGGTCATTCTTGAGGGGGACCGCGATCAACTGAGTCATCTGGGGTCGTTGGGGAGTACGACGAGAAAGCCGAACCTCGTTCTTTGTGAAGTCAATATCGACCTTCTGCCAGGACCCTTGATACAAGCCCTTGTTCATCGTATTCGCGACGCCGTCCCAGTTCCAAAGCAGGTCGCTATGGCCGTGGCCGTTGAAAATGATTTTCACGTTGTAGGGCTCCAACACCTTGCGGAGCGCCTCTTCGTTGTCGATCATCACGGCATCGCGGCCGACCCAGTGGTGGGTGATGATAAACACGGGGCTCTGGCGTCCGACACTCTTAAGTTTTGCCTCCAACCACCTAAGCTGTTCAGCCTCATAGTGGCCCCAGTGACTCAAGGGCACCGTACTGTCCAGAACAAAGAATTGACAGCCCTTGTGAGTGAAGTAGCCGAAAGGCTCGCCCAACCGCTCTTTGAAAATCTTGACGCCTTGCGGAGACCAGCGCACGTCGTGGTTGCCGGCCGTGTCATACACCTTCAGCCCGAGCTCCCGGATCAGCATCTGGTAGTTGTCGAATTCACCTGCCCAACCGTAATCCGTGACGTCCCCGCCATTAATTCCAAAAGCTGGATTGATAACCTTCATTTCGGCGAACATCGCCCGGTTCTCGTCGATGTTCCCCTTTAACCTCACATGGGTATCGCTGAAGTAAGTGAAGGTAAAGCTTCCATCATCAGCGAATGCATCCGCATACTTTGCGAGGGGTGCCAGACCAGCGGCGGCACCGACTTTCAATAGATCTCGACGGGAAATTTGACTCATGTTTCAACCCGGCATTCGCCCAAAACCGAGGGGGGTTAGTAATCGTTCCCGAGCGCGAGGTGCGCCGAACTCAAATTTAGTTTACGCCAACTCTTGCGCGAATTCTTCTGAAGAAAGCGCTTCCGGGCGCTCCACGGTGGTTGTCAAGTGAATGTGTTCTCCTCGGTCGCTCGATTCGTTGAAAGCGTGCATGGCTTCGAGAACGTGCAAAGCCAAATCGCCATTTGCTCGGTGGGGGCGGCCGTCTCGAATGGCCGCGGCCATGTCCAAAACTCCCAAGCCACGGCTGTTTTCCGTGAATCCGTGAGTGGGGGCTACCGTTTCCCATTCCGATCCGCGGCTCGCACGCACCTTCACGATGTCGCCAAAGGAGTTTGGATCCCCAACCACGAGCGAACCCTCCGTTCCATGAACGATCAAGGGCTCGAACAACCCGTGCCAGACATCAAAGCTTTGCACCACGACGCCGATCGCGCCGGACTCGAACTCCACGGAACCCGTGATGTGGGTCGGAGTTTCGACCTCGATCTGCGCACCGTTTTTGGGCTGACTGGTGATAGTCCGGGTTGGAAATGTGACCCGAGAGATGCCAGCCACTCGTCGAATTCCGCCGAGTAAGTTGATGAGAGCGGTGAGATAGTAAGGGCCCATGTCGAGCATCGGGCCGCCGCCCTTCGCGTAGTAGAACTCGGGTGATGGATGCCAACTTTCGTGGCCGTGGCACTGCATATGGGCTTCGCACGCCACTGGCTCCCCGATGGCGCCCTCATCGATCAGCTGGCGGCATGTCTGAATTCCGCCTCCAAGGAAAGTGTCGGGCGCACACCCGACCCGAACCCCGTTTTGACGGGCATTCTCCACAAGCTGCTGGGCATCCTCCACGGAAATGGTCAGCGGCTTCTCGTTGTAGACGTGCTTTCCAGCCGCGACCGCGGCGAGGGCAATACTTGCGTGAGCATTGGGCACCGTTAAGTTCAGAACCAGGTCGATATCCGGATGCTCCAAAAGCTCCTTTGTCGTCAACACGAGCGGTATGCCGTACTGTCGTGATGCCTCGTCAGCCCGACCAGTATCCAAATCGCTGCAAGCCACAATTTGGGTGCTGTGGAAATGGCTTAGATTCTTGAAATAAATGCCGCTGATATTTCCACAGCCGACCACGCCGACACGAAGAGGTGTACTCACGTGCAGGATTCTACTAGGCAGTGATCTTCAACAGGGCGTCTTTCAAAGCAACCATAAGCTCATCGACATCCGCGGGCGTTACGTTCAGATTCGGCCTTAGCCGGATAGAGCGGTTACCAGCACCGAGCAACAGAACGCTATGCTCCTCTCGAGCAATTCTGATTAGTGTGTTGCGAAGCTCCGTGGTACTGAGCGAAAACCCTTGATACAGCCCCAGCCCCCGAACGTTTGAAGTCACCGGGCTGAACTCCTTCACCAACCGCTCGAGGCTTTGAGAAAGGTATTCGCCGGTCGCGGCGGCTCGCTCCACGAGCGCTTCCTTCTCCATGATTTGCACTTCTTGCAATACTCGGACCATGTCCGCGAGCGTGCCGCCCCAAGTTGAATCCAAAACGCCGATGTCATCCAGTGGTTCGCGCATGTAGACAACCCCCGCGCCGAACTTCTTGCCCGTTGCGACTGCCATCGGAGCGTAAGGCAGGTCAAAGTGATCCAGCGCCCAAATTTTCCCGGTGGCTCCCAGTCCCGTCTGGACTTCATCGAAGGCCAGATAGACAGCGTAGCGCTCGCACAGCTCGCTGAGACCTTGGAAGAACTCCTTGACAGCCACTCGGTGGCCGCCGGCGCCTTGGATGGGTTCGACGATGATTCCAACTATCTCCTCAGACATCAAGTTGAGTGCAGTTTCGACTTGGTCGAGCGCACGCTTCGCGTTGGCGAGATTCGTCTCCTCGGATTCGTCACTGGAGTAAGCCGGGAAAGGAAGTTTAATGTTGCCGCCGACGGTAAGACCGTGGAAGTCTTTTGTTGCGACGGGGTCAATGGTTTGCGTAACGCCAAGTGCGAACACCGTTCGGCCGTGAAAGGCCCGATCGAAATACAAGAATCGTCGATTGGTTGGAGTCGCACCTTGGACAAGCTTCTTCTGGTTGAATTTGGCCACCAGGTACTTCATCATGTTCTCGACTGCCTCGGCTCCAGAATTCACGGCGTACACTTCCATCGTCCCGCCTTCCCGCATGGATTCGGGGCCCAAGCGAAACAGCATTCGGTAGTACTCGAGGCATTCCTGGGTTAGAAAATCGGGGTTTGCCACCTTGTTATTAGCAGCAACTACTAATCGTCTGACGTATCCTTCCTCATAAAGCCCGGGATGGTTATGACCGATCAACTTCGAGCCGTAGTAGCCCGCCCAGTCAAAGAGTCGCTGACCGTCGACCGTCTGCAGCCACATCCCCTCGCACTTCTCGATGTCCAAGGCAAACGGATAAGGCGTTGCAATAACGTAAGCGCTCAGCTCGTCGAGCATTTGTGCCGAAACGGGACCGGGAAACTGAGTGGAATGCAGGTTGGTGGGCATAGGATTAACAGGGAAGTGCGAAGCATCATTTTGGCATTTAGCCAGGCGCGAGGCTCGGGATGGTCCCACGTGATGCTTCGCTTGGACTTAGAACAGATCGAACAGTTCGTCGGTGTTCAGGTCGCCGTCCTGATCGATTTCTCCAAGTGCGTGCGGCAAGAAGTCTTTGGCGTCAAAGCCATATCCAAGCGTGCCGGCCCGCATGACGGGCTTACGCGCTTTGGCGTGGCCATCGGCCCACACGATGTTGCCAACTCCAGAGTGCCGGCCATGGAAGCTGGGATAGCTGTATGACGGCGGATCAAGATAGGCATTTCCCTCAAGTTGAGGAGTGGTAAACGACCAGTTATTCATCCTTGCACAGCTGGAGAATGCCACGGTGTCGGTTGGTGAGCCGATTGCAGTGTAGGAAATCGGCCGCGCCACTTCTTCCCACGTGGGCTTGATGAAGTCGCTCGGGCTCAGGTAAGCATAGTTGTAGCCGTAACCAGTAAGGCCGAGAGGAGTCCGTTTAGCGGCTGGAAAAGAGGGATCCACCTGCACTCCGTTGCCTCTGGTATAGGGATGGAGTAATCCTTCTTCGGGTCGAAGCACGGAGCCGTCAAACGACCCCCAAAAGTAAATGGCTTTACCGGGCACATCGACACGAATACGCATGCAGGTGTCATCAAAGTCCGTGTTGTACATGTGCCACGCCAGTCCAATCTGTTTGAGATTGGAGAGAGACGCAGTCTTCTTGGCCGCCTCTTTTGCCCGGGCGAAGACAGGAAATAATATCGCGGCAAGAATGGCGATGATCGCGATCACCACCAGCAGTTCGATAAGGGTGAAGCCGCGATTGCGGCTCGCTAACTGTTTCAATCAAACAACCTCCCAGTTGCCCATCAGGGCGGACGGGTGAGGTCATCGGTCGGAGTTGAGGAATGACCGGGAGTAAGTGCCCTGCCAGACCACCTATGCTCGTAGGCGACGACTTCACGATATACTCACAGAGCGGGCATTCGGGCTCGTCCCCATGGACACACCGTTGCGGCACAGCGCCGGACTTTCACCGGACTTTCCCCATCTCAGCCACCCAGCGAAGGGCGGCCTCTGTGATCGAGAGCAGTATACAGTTACGGGCGCTGATTTCCAACTGAATCGGCAATAGCTTTCGCAAGCGCGGCCGCATATTTCCGTTTGAAATCGGGCTTCTTCATGAGAGCTTCGTCTTTTGGATTGGTGAGCACGACAAGCTCCACCAGCAACACCGGAACTTCCGAGAAAATCGACCCGGTCAGGGCGCCCTGCCGACCGCCAACAGCCGTCTTGAGGTCCGACTTCAGGCCGAGCGTGCCTAGTCGTCCAGCCATGGAATTGGCAAGAGAAGTATGGAATCGCTTGGCAATCGGCGCGATGCGATTCAGCAGTTCGTGCGAAGGTCCAGTCTTGCCTTGGGATGTCCCTTGTTGGGTGGGATAGTAGGTGGCAAACCCACTGCCGGAAGCGGCATCGCAGTGCAGCCGTACCATCAGATCCGCCTTCGCTTTGTTGGCAATGGCCGACCGATCTCGATTTTTGACCATTTGGTCGCGCGAGGATTTTGTGAGGACAACCTTTGCCCCCATCTTTTTAAGCTGGGCCTGCATCAATAGCGCCATGTCCCAAACCACCTGAATTTCAGTCAAAGTCTTGCCGCGCGTGCCTCGTCCGACTTCGCTAGGGTGCCCGGGATCTATGCAGATAGTCTTGCCGTGAAGTTGGCAGGCGGCCAGTGCCGAAGTTAGGGCGAGCGTTAAGACGAGAAAAGAGCGCAACACCTCTCCATGTTACGCTCCCGGCTTAGAATTCGTACTGATCGACGTGCCGGTGCATCGTCTCGATGCGCCGAATGGTGCCGTTGGTGGAACGCATAACGATGGACTCGGTTAACGCGTACCCGCGTCGATACCGTACGCCCTTGAGCAGGTCCCCGGATGTGATGCCGGTCGCGCTGAACATGACGTTACCGTCGGCCAAATCACGAGTGGTAAATACCCTGTCCACATCGCCCTCCACCATCTGGCAAGCCCTCTCGCGCTGTTCATCTTTCGTGAAGACCAAGCGGGCCTGCATTTCGCCGCCATAGCATAGGACTGCTGCCGCGGTGATAACGCCTTCAGGGGCGCCGCCGATTCCCATCAAGGCATCTATGTCCGAATCTGGATCGAGCGCTGCTATCGCGACCGAAAGGTCGCCATCTGGAATCAGGTGGACCCTGGCCCCGACGTCACGAATCTCTTCGATCAAGGCTTCATGACGTGGTCGGTCCAAGACTCCGACGATAAGTTCATCTACATCTTTCCCAAGCGCTTTGGACATCAGCCGGATGTTCACCCGCGGCGGCAAAGTGATATCTACGACGCCAGCGGCTTCTGCGCCGACCACGAGTTTGTCCATGTAGCAATCGGGAGCATGCATGAGCGTGCCCTCACCCTCGATCGCGGCCGCAAGAACAGAAATTGCGTTTGGGGTGCCGTTCGCACAAAGGTTCGTACCTTCTAACGGGTCGACGGCAATCTGGATGTTCGGGCCTTCGCCCGAACCCAGCTTTTCTCCGATGTACAGCATGGGAGCTTCGTCCCTTTCGCCTTCGCCGATGACGATCGTGCCCTGCATTTCAAGCTCATTCAGGGTGATGCGCATGGCCGTACAAGCCGACTGATCCGCTTCGTTGCGTTTCCCTTTACCGACCCATCGAGCGCTGCTGACTGCAGCCGCTTCCGTAACCCTCAGGAAGTCGAGGTGGTTGTTGGGGTGACTCATTACGCCGTTCTTTGAAACAATAAGTGGCTTCGTTGCCATGGTCATAGTTTACTAGGACTGCAAGAATCGGACCCGGAATGGTCTCGGGCAACAATTTTCTGATAACTTACCGGGAAGTCGCTGTAGGATATGCATACAAGAGGAGGTAGCGATGCCAAAATATGTAATTGAACGAACCATTCCAGGAGCGGGCAAGCTAAACGACGCTGAGGTGTGCCAAGTCGCAGCCAAGTCCAATGGCATTATCGAAGAAATTGGAAAGCGGATCCAATGGCTGCACAGCTATGTGACGGACGACAAGCTTTATTGTGTGTATGTGGCCGATTCGGAAGACACGATCCGCAAGCATGCAGAAATGGGAGGCTTTCCTGCAGAAACGATATCCAGAGTCGCCCGTGTGATCGATCCGACTGCCGCTGAACCTCGAAACTTAGCCTTGGTCGATTAGATAGGGGCCTTGCGGGCCTCCGGGGAGAGAAGGTATTATCCTTTCTCCGATTGCCGCATAGCTCAGCCGGTAGAGCAGCTGACTGTTAATCAGCGGGTCGTAGGTTCGAGTCCTACTGCGGCAGCCATAGAAATTCTATCGCCCTGGCAAGTCCAGGGCATTTTTATGCCTCAAGTTTCAGCTTTCATCACTGCAAACTCCTGGCCAAAACTGGTTGTAAGTAGGGAAATTCGCGAACCAGAGGCAAACGAGGGAACGTTTTACACCGCCAAGGCCCGAGTCATGGCCGTCATTTGGTCGGCGGCGGCGCCTTCGGCAAACTTAGCTTAAACTCTTCCTCGCCTAAAGCCGCCTGAGCTTTGTCGCGCCCTTGCTCGTAGTCTGAGCGATCAACCGGTGGCAGGGGAGCCCCAATGCGCTCCCGCAAAGTCTCAGCAGCGCCATAGAGCCAAGCCGCATCGGCGGGGCGTCCTTGTGCAACTCGGATACTTCCGATCATGGTGAGAGAATGAGCAATTCCGTACTGGTCGTCCAAGTCGCGACGAATACTAAGCGCTTGGTCGTGAAAGTCTAAAGCTTCTTCCAAGTTGCCTTCTTTGAGGGAAAGGTCGCCCAGATCCGCCAGAGAGCCCGCTTCCCACAGTTGGTCACGCAGTCGGCGGGTTTCGCGCAAGGTTTGATTGAATAGCTCTCTTGCCTTTACAAAGTCGCCACGCGCCATCGCGACGTCGCCGAGCTTGTTTAAGGCGCGAGCCATGCCCAAGCGATCCCCCAACACTTCGCGAACGTTGTAGCTATCCTGATAGTGCTTGCCCGCGACTTCAGGTTGATCTTGCAACCAGGCGACGTCGCCCAGGTTGTGAAGAACAGCCGCTTCCCAGGCCGAATTCTTGATTCGCCGGCTCATCGTAAGCGCTTCGGTATAGAGCCTGGCGGCCTCCTCGTACTCCGCCCTTTGGGTGGCGACATTGCCCAAGCTGATCGTTGCCCTTGCGACACCCGTTTCATTGCCGCGCTTTCGCTCCAATTCCAAACTCGCTTCGTAAAGTTCTCTCGATTGCTCGTAGGCGCCCTGCTTCCAGGCCAAATTACCGAGACTGTTGAGCGCTGCTGATTCAAACTCCTCATGGCCATGTTCCCGGCTCACTTTGAGGCACTGCTCTAAGTAATCCTTGGCGATCTCGTTATCGTTCTGGGTCAATGCAAGCACGCCTGCTCCTTGAAGCGCCTTGGCGTATGATTCGCTGCTTTGATCCAAATCAGAAAGTTGGAGGCAGTCGGAGAGGGCAACTCGACCATCGGTGAAGATGCAGTGAATCAGCCAAAATCGCCACAGATTGGCAGCCATCTCAACCGCCGCGTTGGGCTCTGTCATCTGTGCATAGTTCAGCGCGGTACGGAGGTTGCCCCTTTCGGAAGCGAGTTTGTTCAACCAGTCGGCTTGCTC
>JAFAFM010000308.1 GCA_023423495.1 Armatimonadota bacterium | reverse complement strand
CATACTTTCGCGACCCTTCACCGGGCTACCGTTCAAGGTGATCTTTCCCAACTTCAGATGGTAAATGTTGCGAATCTTGCGGGTTTGGCCTCGTCCAAAAGCAACGCTTTTTATTTGCCAAGCAGTGCCTTGATTGCCTCGCACCAGTTTCGTGGGGACAAGTACATCGTCGACCACCGATCGAAACGACTTGTAGGTGGATTGTGGCGGCTCTTCCACCTCATCGTTAGAGTTGAAATCAGGAAATCCAATACGTACGTTGCCCGCTGGGCCCTCGTTTTTGAAAGTAAAAACGCAATCTCCGTAAAGCGTGTCTTGTCCGACTTTCAGATGGATCTGTTCATTGACCATCCGAACACTCGGATGCTTTCCTTCGATCTTGGGAGCACCCGAAAAGCCAATCCAGCCGTCGTTCCGAACGAATAGCGAGAGGCATACGAGGCTAGTAACCACAACATCATCATAACTCTCAATTCGAACTTGCGAAGCTTAAATTGCTTGAACGACGAGGAAGCCAGCGACGCTGATAAACGCCCAGAGCGCGACGCCTAGAACCAACGGTCGGAAGCCCACTTGTTGCAACGTCTTGCGCGTGATGCCCGAGCCAATCAGGTAAAGCGCTACTCCGAGTCCGATGGAGGCGACCAACTTGATCGTTGCCGCATGCTCGGCGATGCCGGATACGTAGGTTCGAATGAAAGAGGCCGCAATGAAGCCAAGGATGAAGTAGGGGAAGGTTCCACTTGCGGCTCGGCGATTTTCGGTCACTTCCTGATCCCGCCGACCGCGGCGGATCCACCACGCTGCGACCAAAGTGATCGGGATCAAATACAGAACCCGGGACAATTTGACGGCCGTACCGACATCCAACGCAGTAGGACCATAAGCCTTGCCCGCGCCAACCACGGACGCCACATCGTGAATGGCAATTCCCGCCCACGTTCCGAACTGCTCTTGTGTCAGTCCGAAGTACCGCCCGAGGGGCGGAAATGCAACGAGGCCAATGGCGTTCAAAATAAAAACCGTCCCGATCGCCACGGAAACATCTTCCTGGTCGGCGTCCGTCACCGTGCTCATCGCCGCGATGGCAGAACCTCCGCAAATGGCTGTGCCGGTAGAAACTAGCAATCCGGCAATCGGTCGCAGATTCAGCGCCTTCTGCAGTGCCCAGCCCAAGAGGAAGACTGCCGATATGGAAGCCAGAGCAAAGAGAATTCCCTGCGACCCGGCTTTTAGAACGGTGTTCAAGTCCATGCTGAATCCCAGCAGTACCACGCACAGCTGAAGCAAAAGCTTGGAGTACTGCTTACTTTCTTTAGAGTACGGATTGCCCAGCGCCAAGGCGATGGCGATGCCGAGACAAAGCGCTACCCATGGCGGCGTAAACGGTACCAGGCAGATGGCCAAGCCGACCAGAAAAACCGACTTGGCCCAGTTCATTTAGCCGCTTTGTCGGCCTTCGATCGCGCACAGCAACACGGCCGCCGCAACGCCCAAACGACGGTCCATCTTGGCGCTCGGGTCGACCGTGAAATCCACATCCATCTTGAAAATGAACGGGTTGAAATGCTGTCGAAGATCGAGGACTTTGGTGGTTCCGTAGTTGACGTCGAAATTCTGCGGCACCAGATTCGTCAGGAACCGTCGCACTATAGCCAGCGCCGGATTGTCTTCCACAATCTCGCCCAGTTCGACATCATTGGGATCCATAACAATCCACTTGTCGCGAATGATTGAACTCCAGCCCTTTCGCTTCAAGGCGCCAACCTTCTGACCGGTCAGCGAGTCGATCACGTCATATGCCGCGGAAAAGTCCATGATCTGCCGGGCTTTGATCGTCAGCATCTCGGTCGACTTGCTCTCATCCGAATACACCCGAATGTCTTCTCGGAGCTTGAACGCTGCCTGCTGGACGAAGAACATGAGGTTTCCGCTCTTGTCGTACAGGCGCATCTTTGCCCCTAAGAAATTGAAGAATTGCTTTTGGAGCAGGTATTGGGTGTGAGCATAACGCTGCCCCAAACTTTCCAAACGCGCATTTGTCGTAGCGGGTGAATTAGAGTGCAAGTCCACGGCAACTATTATGACGGTCGAGCTTACGTTAAAGAAGCCGAACTTAGTCGTCGATGCGGCTGAAATAGATAACCGTTACTCGATGTTCTGGCGTGATGAGATCGCCATAAATTCTCGACAACATCTCCAAGACTTCATCCTGCGTGCGAAATTCCGGACTTTCTCGCTCGATATCTCGCGGTGAAAGCTCAGAAACTTTCTTAACTTCGACGCGATCAAGGATCGCCGAATACAGCTTTTGGCGTCGCCCAAATCGGGGACCAACGGTCACCCACACAACCATTCCCGTCTTGTATTTGTCAGACTTGTCCCCTAAACGAATAGTGACGGTTTTACGATTGTTTCGCAGGACATCGCCATATAGGTCAGAGTAAAAGTTGAGCGCAAACATCGGAAGCCTATTATTGGCTATTTGACTGATTTCGTGCTTGGAACGTTGAGATGAGTTGGATTCTTGGGATCTTGGTCTTGTTGTGGCTTGGGGTTAATTTGCTGGTGGCTTGGATAGCGACGCATCCGCCACGTACTCCCGCCGTAGCCTCTCCAGGGATCCTGGGCGCTCCCCAAGAGTCCGTGACCATCAAGTCAGATGAGTTGATCGAATTATCTGCTTGGTGGGTCCCAGGTTCACATCCCACGTCGGTTGCCATTCTCAGCCATGGGTACATCCTCTCGAAAGGTGAACTGACGCCTGTTGCCTATGCCTTGTGGCAGAAAGGCGTCTCCTGCCTGCTCATCGACTTTCGCGGACATGGTAAGTCGGATGCTGGGCTCTGCACATTTGGATACCGGGAGAGTCGGGACGTTTTGGCGGCGATGGAGTGGGTCAAAAAGCAAAGTTCTAATGCCAGGATTGTGCTCATCGGAAGCAGCATGGGCTCAGTGGCTTCGGCGATAGCCTGGTCGGAGCATCCGGAAATGGCGGATGCCCTGGTGCTGGACAGCGCCTATGGCAATCTGGGCAAGGCGATCAATGGTTGGTGGCGGTTCATGGGTGGCTGGCTGCTGGTCATACTGCTGTGGCCGGTTGCATACCTTGCAGTTCTCTTCCTCGGCTTTAATCCGTTCGACGTGAAGACGTCTGAGTACTTGGAGCGACTAAAGGGCAGGCCCATGCTCTTCATGCACGGCACGGACGATATCGTGGCAAGCGCCAAGAGCGCTGGGAAAAACCTGTTTGCAATGGGGCCGGATACACCAGCCGTTTGGTTCTCCCACTGCGGACATTCGGAGGGTCGCTGGGAGCAGCCGGAGACTTACCGGACCGCCCTTCTTGCCTTTTTGGAGGCTAATGGCTTTTTTGAGCCAAAAGACCAAGAATTTCCCACCAAATGAATGGTATATCACGTCTTAACGTCGAACAAGTGTAGAC
>JAFAFM010000296.1 GCA_023423495.1 Armatimonadota bacterium | reverse complement strand
TCTATGTATTGGACACAAAGGGCCGCTACGCGGGGGTGACGATGGAAGGACGAGCCAGGTTCGCGGTATGCGACGAGAAAGGGCCGCGGTTGGAAGCCTGCGAGCCCCTTTACCAGTAGCTCGGCGATTCAACACTGACCGTCGTTTAAGTCGCTATGATTGATCCATTTGATCTTCGAGGCAAATGTGCACTGGTGACGGGAGGCGGCTCCGGCATCGGCAAAGGCGCGGCGATCGAGATGGCAAAGCGCGGCGCTCGGTTAGCGGTTGTCGGCCGGACACCGGAAGAACTGGCGGAAGTCCAGCAGGAGATTCAGGCGCTTGGGGGCGAGTGCCGCTTCTATGAAGCCGACGTTGCGCGATCTGAGCAACTTCAAACAGCGATCGACTCCGCCGCCCAAGATCTTGGACAGCTTGATATCGTTTTTGCGAATGCGGGAATCAATGGTCTTTGGGCATCAATCGACGACATCTCTGAAGAGGAATACGACAAGACGATGGACATAAACCTGAAGGGAACGTTCATGACCATCAAGTTCGCGGTTCCTCACTTGCGCAAGCAGGGCAAAGGTTCCGTGATCGTTTGCTCTTCAGTGAATGGAAATCGGATGTTCAGCAATACGGGGGCGACGGTGTACTCGACTTCAAAAGCTGGCCAAGTCGCGATGGCGAAGATGCTCGCCGTGGAACTGGGCCGTCAGTCCATTAGGGTGAATGCCATCTGCCCCGGCGCAATCGAAACGAACATCGGTGATAACACCGAGAATAAAGCGGAGGGCTTGGGTCAGCCTGTGGAATTTCCCGAGGGGCCCGTGCCGTTGAGGGATCGCGACCGGGGCACGATCGAGCAGGTCGGACATTTGGTTGTGTTCCTCGCCTCGGATGCATCCGCCCACATCAACGGTGAAGTCATATTTATCGACGGCGGACAATCGCTCGTGCAGGGCTAGCCCTCGCCGGGTTACCTGGAGCTTGGCAGACCGGGTCAACTGTTGTAACCTTTGCTAATGATAAGTGTGTTGGCCACGATCGTCATGGCTCCACAGGCTTGGATCTTCGACCATAAAGATCAGTGGACAGAGTCTGCTGAGGCCACCACACTGCTTGAGGAAGCTGGTTTTTCCATCAGTCGTTTAAGCAAAGGCACCAACTTGGCATCCCTGCCACCGGGTCTGATCTTTCTGGGAAGCTTCAGCGTTGAAGCCCCCGAGTCCGCATCGATCTTTAAGAATCCCGGTCTTCAGACTTGGATTCGCAAAGGCGGCATTTTGGTCGAGATGACACAAACGGACCAGAGTGAAACTCGGCCGCCATTCCTGCCAGAGGGCACAACTGCCGTTCGGGACGATGCAGACTTCCCCACTGTTGAATCAACCGATCCGGACCATCCATTGATGAAGGGTTTGGCAACGACGCCGGTCAGCTTCCACGCCACGCGAACATCATGGGAGACATTCCGAGATCAGCGCGGATTCCAGGTGCTGATGACGGCAGATTGGGAAGGATCGCGTCCGGTGCTGATGACCACGACTTTGGGGAAGGGAGCAATCGTGCTTAGCAGCATGGCGCTGGACAAGACGCTGGCACCCGCAGAGGGTCGCAGCCAAGAGCGAGACGCCGCATTCTCCTCGTTTCGGAAGCGGTTTTTCAGCAACCTGAGGGAGTGGGTAGAGGTCGCGGCGACTACCGGACTTCCCGCAGCAACGCCTTCACCGAGCGGCCTCGATCTCGACAAGGTCACGCCCGGGAGTTGGAGTTTGGCGGTGCTGCCGGACACGCAGATATATGCCGAATCCTATCCCGGGGTGTATGACGCCCAGACCGCCTGGATTCTGCACAACGCTCGCGAGAGGAGCATTCGATACGTGCTCCACTTGGGCGACATTACGAATCGGAATACCCCTGAGCAGTGGCAGAACGCGTTCAACAGCATGAAGTTGCTGCACGGAACAGTCAGTTACGCGTTGGCGCCGGGCAATCACGACTTCGGACCGAACGGTAGCGCGGCCACGCGAGAGACGCTTCTCAATCAACACTTCAAGCCTGATGATTACGTGGCTCAGAACCCAAACATCGAGCTATTCGAGCCCGGCAAGATCGACAACTCTTGCCACCGCTTTGAAGCTGGAGGCAAAAAATGGATCGTGATTGCCCTGGAGTGGGCGCCTCGCGATGAAGTGGTTGCCTGGGCCAACTCGGTCATGAGTCGCTTTGCCGACCACACGGGCATCCTAATCACCCACGCTTACATGTTCAGTGACAGCACTCGGTACGACTGGACCAAGAGCAAGCAAAGCTGGAACCCTCACGCATACCAGACACCAGGCTCAAAGAACGACGGCGAGCAGCTTTGGCAGAAGTTGGTTAGCAGGCATCGATTCGCCTTCACCTTAAATGGGCACGTGCTGAACGACGGCACGGGCTACTTGGTGAGCCAAGACCTATTCGGACGCAAGGTCCCGCAGATACTCGCGAATTACCAAATGAGGGCGATGGGCGGATCGGGATATCTTCGTATTTTGGAGTTCCAACCTGACGGTAAGAAGGTGCGGATGAAAGCCTATTCCCCGATCTACGACCGCTACATTCCGCGTCCGGACCACAGCTATGAGTTTGAGATTAGCGGCTAGCAGAAGCTTCTTTGCTTAGATTCACTTGATGCTCAAGCACCAAATTGCGCGAGGTGACTAAACATAAAGCTGGAGCCGATGACCGGATTTGAACCGGTGGCCTGCTGTTTACGAAATAGCAACTCTCACCGATGCATATCTCAAAGTTTGTACTGAAGCGTGCACTCACATGCATTGGGAGACATCTTAAAAGGGGTAAAGAAGGGGTGCGTTCATGATCGCATCACAGGATCACAACGTAGATAAACTTTGCAAAGGCTATACGATTTGTCGTACAATCAGATAGCCCCTTACCGGAAGCTAGGTTGCCTAGAGCAAGCGTAGCCGAAGTTGAGGGGCTTTTTGGTGCCAAAACCGCTGAGGTCGGATTCACCATCTCCAACCAAGCCACGGTTGGTGAGTTACACTTTCCCATCAAATTGCGAACCCTGATTCTGCCTACGACTCTTCGGAAAGTCTTCAGATTTGGGCCGCAATAATCTTTTAATAAGATGAACAACCCTTGGCAATAACAACCACTTAGGACTTGCTTGCGGCGCACTTCATAGATTGACATCTGATACTTGTGCCCCACTCCCCAGATTTACTTGACCCGCGACGTTGTTGATCTGAACGGCAGATACTCTTCGCAGATCTCGAAGTGATCGAACGATGCGCAGGGTCATCCGATTAAAGCGGTCGGCATGCTCCTCGGCTTCCCGAATAAAGTCCGCCTCCTCCATTCGCGGAAGGTTACCGGGCGACTTTACGGCACCTCTTC
>JAFAFM010000258.1 GCA_023423495.1 Armatimonadota bacterium | reverse complement strand
TGGTGGACTTGCCCCACAGACTCGTAAAGTTACAAGCCGAAAGTGCCGAAAATTCGACAGGAGATTAGCGGGGACACAAATTATTATGTCGGAGGTAAGGCACAACTCTGAGCGGCTGCAGGTCGTGGTGTTCACGCTTGGAAGTGAGAGCTATGCGATCGACATCTCGCGTATCCAGGAAATCGTGCTTCCCCAGGCTTTGACCCCTGTTCCAAATGGACCGAGGCACCTAATAGGCTTGATTAACTTGAGGAGCACGATTGTGCCCCTATTTGACTTGGCCAGGAAACTAGGATTAGAAAGCCTGCCCGATTCTCAAGACAAGCGAATCATCGTCGTGTCCGGCGAATCCACACCGGTTGGGCTGCTTGTGGATTCCGTTGCGACGGTTCGGACACTCGACCTTACGTCGGTCCATGACTTGCATATTGGCGGATCCGGTCCAGTACGGGGCATCCTCACCGATGCCGAGCGATTCGTTGCGATCCTCGATTTAGATGAGGCATTGGCCGCATGAATCCAGAACTGGGCATGGTGCAGTACCTGGGCCTTTTTCTGGAAGAAGCTGCGGAGCAGTTGGAGATTCTGGAGAGGGAATGCCTGGCACTTGAAGCCGGATTTGACAGCGAGCGGATTCAATCGGTATTTCGGGCGGCGCACACTTTGAAGGGAAGCAGCCGTGCGATGGGCTTTGAGAGCATTGCTACTTTGACCCACAGGCTCGAAGACGTCCTCGATGCAATCCGCTCGGGTCGCCTAGAACTGACAACTGACCTTGTCACGACGTTCCTTGAGGCAGCCGACACGCTCAAGGAAATGGTTGCCGGCATATCCGGGGGTGGGGATGCCAAGTTGGACTTCAATGACGTTGCCAGCCGCTTGGAGGCAGCTCTACACGCCAAATCGTCGAACGAAATGCATTCGTTGACTGCAACAATCACGGTGCAGCCTGACACTCAGTTCAAATCCATTCGAGCTCAGATGGTGGTGAAGGCCATGCAGAATGCAGGCGGAGCCATCGAAGGTGACTTCAACCCTGAAGATCTGGATGTACCAGGAGCCACAAACACTTTCGCACTGGATTTCCAGTTCGCGGGAAACCGAGAGGAACTTACAAAGAAGCTGCTATCGATCGGTGACGTCACCAACGTCCAGATTAAGAAAGCGAGGGCAAAGACGGAACAACCTGCCGAGCCGCTCACTGAGGAGCGGAAGGCTGGGCGTCGCCGCACGGATGCACCGGAACCTCAGTCGACGGTAAGGGTGCCTGTTTCCAGGCTGGATGAGTTGCTTAACTTGGCCGGAGAATTAGTCGTGGAAAAGACGCGCATCTTGGAAACGGCGGGAAAACTGTCGGCCGGCGACCCAAAAAATGGTCACATCGCGGCTTTGAAGCAGTCAGCCGAATCTACATCAAGGGCAATCGGCGACCTGCAAGATCAGGTTATGAAAGCTCGGCTGATGCCGGTTGAGACAATCTTTGCCAGGATGCCGCGAATGGTCCGTGACCTTGCGGCCAAAAATGGCAAGTCAGTCGAGTTGGAAGTAACTGGCGCCGAGACGGAACTAGATCGGAGCGTCATCGAGGCAATTGGTGACCCGCTCATCCACATACTTCGGAACTCCGTAGACCATGGCATTGAGTCTCCCGAAGAGCGTGCAACTGCAGGAAAGCCCAAAACCGGAACGATTCGCATCCAAGCGCGCCATTCCGAGAACCAAGTTGTCATCGAGATAACGGACGATGGGCGAGGGATTGACCATGAGCGTCTTCGCGATAAAGCCGTTTCATTGGGACTGGTGTCACCAGAGGCGGCCGCCGCCCTAAGCGCTCAGGACTGTCTTCAATTCATTTTCTCAAGTGGGTTTAGCACGGCTTCGGAGGTCAGTGAAGTAAGCGGGCGCGGAGTTGGCATGGATATCGTGCGGGCCAACATCCAGAAGCTTGGTGGAATGATCGACATCCAAACCCAAGTTGGAATTGGTACCGTCTTCACGCTGAGGCTGCCCTTAACCCTCGCGATTATCCGCGGGTTGAACGTTCGAGTTCACGGCGTGGTTTACGTGTTGCCGCTAAGTACCATCGTCGAGATTCTCCAAGTGCAAGATTCCGACATCCAAACCGTTCAACGGCGGGAAATGATTTTGAGCCGAGGACGAACTTTGCCGATTATTCGCTTAAGAAATGAATTTTCGTCCCGACAATTTAGCGAGGAACAATCTGGCGAAAGCCACTACGTAGTGGTGGTCGGCCTTGCCGAGCAAAAACTTGGCTTGATGGTCGACGAGCTCATCGGTGAGCAGGAAATAGTCTTGAAACCGCTGAGTTCGTATTGTGGAAGGGTACCGGGGATTGGAGGAGCAGCAATCCTGGGAGACGGGACCGTGGCTCTCGTCGTCGATGTTTCAAGCATTTTCAGCTTTGAGCGCAAATAGAATGTCAAGTGCAAACTTTGTCCGAGCCAGTATTGAAAAATCAATCCAAGATCTGCCCGCCCTCTCTCCGGTTGTAAACCGGATTCTAAAGGAAACCGAAGGTCCAGACGCCTGTCCTCAATCCGTCGAACGGCTGATTTCTTCCGAACAGGCCCTCGCATCCAAGGTACTCCGGGTTGTCAACTCGGCCTATTACGGCTTAAGTGGCCAGGTGACAAGCCTCGGCCAAGCAATCGTCATCCTAGGATTGCAGCAGATTCGCAATCTAGTTTTAAGCGTCAGCGCCTTCAGCACTATCCGACCCAAGACTGCGAGAGACTTGGAGATCATGGAAGCTTTCTGGCTTCATTCCTTTGCGTCGGCGACCGCGATGCAGATCATCGCCAAGAGGAAGAACTTCGCCCTCCAGGATTCTGAGACCGCTTTTGTCGCAGCGCTTCTCCACGACATTGGACGCCTTTTCCTCTTCAGCAATTTCCGTCAATCCTATGATCAGGCCATCCGCTATGCGGAAACGAAGGGCGTGCTGATCGAAGAAGCGGAACGAAAGCTTTTGGGATTGGATCACGGCGAGGTCGGCGGTCAGATGGCAGAGGTCTGGAAGCTCCCGAAAGTTCTTGTGAGGCTGATCGGTGACCATGAAGCGCCGAATCCGGACGTCGTGGACCCGCTCCTCTATGCATTGCACGTCGCGGACTGGGTGACCAAGGAACAGTATTTCGATATTGACCGGCAGCTGGAACCCTTGCCCGCGTTCGTTGAGGAGTGGCTTGGCTACACCCCGGAAGAGATCTACATGTTGCGAGACCAAACGCGCGACACGGTAGATGAAGCCCGATCGCTTTTTGGCCTTATCGCTGCC
The DNA here is from genome assembly GCA_023423495.1 of Armatimonadota bacterium. GTDB lineage: Bacteria > Armatimonadota > Fimbriimonadia > Fimbriimonadales > Fimbriimonadaceae > 55-13. The sequence continues at coordinate 1,932 of JAFAFM010000258.1, read as the reverse complement.
TAAGAATCTTCTCCAAACCGCCGATATAAATCATGTGGCATTGCGCTTAGTTGCATGCCGGAGAATGGATGGCAATTAACGGGAGTCTGTCTGGAATAAGTTTTAGCGGGTTGAGCAGCGGTATCGATACCGATGGCATCATTTCCCGCTTGATGCAGCTCGAGCAGATTCCGATCTCTCGGCTTCAATCCCGACAGCAGGCGATTCAGCAACAGCAATCTGTTTTTGGACAATTTCGCAGCAAGCTCCAAGCACTATCTGGAGCAGCAGGCGCTCTCAATAATAATTCGGCTTTCAACCCTGTTTCCGCCACGTCCAGTAAGCCTGAGGTCGCCACTCTCACTGCCACCAGCGAAGCTTTGGCGGGCATTTACACATTAGCGGTCTCGAAGCTTGCCCAAGCCCACAAGGTGGCTTCGGTGGCCCAGCAGGACTCTACCAGTGCCCTGAACAAGGCCGGACAGTTTGTCGTTAATGGCAAAGCCATTACTGTGGACGCTACCGATTCTCTTAGAACGATCGCTCAGAAAGTCAATTCGGCTGGCGCGGGCGTTACGGCAAGCATCATCGACGGCGGCGCAGGTGCCAGTTATCTAACCATTACCGCGAATGCGACGGGCGCAAAAAAAACGGTTCAACTCAGTGATTTATCCGGAGACTCGATTATCGGGTCGATGGGGATGACTTCGGGTTCATATAGCATCCGTGAGTCAATCGCCAACGGCGCTAGCTCCGTAGCGTTCAACAGTAATTCGACTTCGATCCAAAGTTTGATGAATGCTTCGGGACTGGGCGGGGCAACCATAGACATTAACGGAGTTCAAGTTGCCTTGGATCTTTCCACAGACAGCTTGCAAACGGTAGCCGACAAGATCAACGCCGCAGGTACGGGCGCGACGGCCAGCGTCAAGAGTGTCGTCGAGGGCAGCACCACAACTTATAAGCTGGAGATCGTAGGCGGGTCGGGTGCTCCGGTGATGAGCGGCGTCGGTGGAAATGCTCTTTCAGCTCTCGGAATCCTCCAACAAGACTTTGGGAATCAGCTCGTTGGAGCGCAGGATGCCGAGTATTCGCTCGATGGCGTTCAGTTGACCAGCGCGACCAATACGATTACAACCGCGATACCGAACGCAACGTTTACGCTACTCAAAGGCAATGCGATCACGCCGGAAACGACGGTTTTGAGCTTGACGAAGGATGTCAAAGCGATCAAGGAAAAGGTCGATGGATTCAAGGCCGCTTACAACGACGCCATCGACTTCATCCGAACCTATAGCCAGTTCGACAAAGACACTTTTCAAAGCGGTCCGCTATTTGGAGATCCGATTGCCGCTCAACTGGAGCAGCAGGTTAGTTCATTGCTGTTCAACAACGTTCCGGGGCTGACGGGGAATTTCCAGAACTTGGCTTCCATCGGCTTTAACCTGGACGAGACCGGCAAACTCACATTGGACGACAGCGCCCTCACTAACGCGTTGTCCACCAATCCAACAGCCGTCTCCGACCTTTTCAAAACCAGCGGCCTGGCGTCGAATTCCAGCTTGTCCTACATCTCGAGCACGTCGAAGAGCGTCAGTTCTGGATTAGGTGCCTATGACGTGACCATTACCGCTTTGGCGACGAAGGGATCCTATACCGCTGAAATCGCTCAGACTTCGGCGAGCGGCACGGCCGAACTGCTCACGTTTTCCGGAGCTCAGTTTGGTTCGACACCCTATGTTCTGACGGTCGGAACAGGCAGCACACTTACGGCAACGGTGGACCGAATCAATTCTGACAGCAAGTTGAAGGAATTGGTTTTGGCATCAATCGATGCGTCGGGCAGGCTTGTGATCGAAAGCAAGCGGTTTGGAACGGGCGGCAACTTTACAGTTACCAGCAACTTAGCGGCGGCAGCCGACAATAGTGGAATTGGGACCGCATCTGCGGGCG
>JAFAFM010000194.1 GCA_023423495.1 Armatimonadota bacterium | reverse complement strand
GCACTGGTTTATCTTCTTCCGCCAGCGTATATCTGATGCCTAACGGAATGGCGCAGTCTCGGCGCGGGCTATTGAGAGCTTGGAAGTCGGACGGTAAACTCGCTTCCTCGTCCGGGGCCCTTGCTGGTGGCGTATACCTCTCCGCCGTGCATCTCAACTAGCCTTTTGACGAGCGGAAGACCTATCCCCAATCCCCCTGGATTGCCCGAAACCTTATTCGTTCCTCGTGAGAACATGGTGAAGAGTTTCGGGAGCTGGTCGTTGTCGAACCCTGAACCGTTATCCTGCACCCGGACCAAAATCCAACCTTCGACCGCATCAGCGATGATGCCGATCCGCCCTCCTTCTTCGGTGTATTTTGCGGCATTGCTGAGGAGGTTGACAAAGATTTGGGTCAGCCTCACCATGTCGCCCTGTAACACCAAATCCTCATCGGGGAGCACCATGCTCACCTCATGCCTCCGTGATTTGATGAGCTGCTCGGTCACTTCAAATGCGCTCAGCAAGGCTTCATTGAGTGTGATGCGCTCCAGGCGAAGTTCTAATTTGTCCCGGCTGATACGGGAGATGTCCATGAGGTCGTCGACCAAACGAGTTAGGTGGTCAATTTGGCGTTTGATGACTTCGTGGCTCCACTTGAGATCGTCATCCAGATCTTTCAGCCCCATGAGATCCACGGCTGACCGGACCGGCGCGAGGGGATTTCTCAGCTCATGCGCCAAAGTCGCCAAGAACTGATCCTTTCGGATGTTTGCTTCCCACAGGGCTTGCTCGGCTTTGCCCCTTTCTTCGCTCCACCAAATTCGGTCGGCCGCTTCTTTGAGGATGGCGATCTCGGTATCGGTCCAGACTCTTGGTTTACACTTCGTCACGCACAACGCTCCGACCAGTGTCCCAGCTTTGATGAGTGGTATGGATATATAAGCTCGAATCTGTAACGCGTCGAGGACCTCTTTGTAAGCCTCGGGAATCTCTTGAGACGCATGGGCATCGAAAATGACCACGCTTTGTCCCTTCCGCAGGATGTTCATAGACCATTCGAAGTCCTGCGAGCTATGCGTCCCGCGGACGGAAGGGATATCTTGGCTGACGTAGTCCCGGCGAATCTGGGCTAGAAGTTTGACCTCATCCAGTTCAACGTAATAAGCGCGGTCGGCATCCAAGTGTCTGCCGATCAGTTGGCACGCTTCTTCCTCGATTTCGACGGGGTCGAACAGATTGCGCAAGCGGTCGCTTAAGGTCAGGAGAAAAGCATGCTTTTCTTCACTGGTGCGAATCGCCCGCTCAGCCTCCCGAATTTTGGTGGATTCGTAAAAGTAGCAAACCACCCCGAACGTTCCGTCCGGCATTTTGATTCGGTGAATTTCCCACTCATAGGATTCGATGAGGTCGATATCCACCCTTGGGCTGGTCAGGCTATGAGAGTAGGTATCGCCAGTTTCCAGACAATGCCGGAAGTGTTCGATCGCCTCGGTGGCAAAAGGCTCGGGCCACAAGATTCGCATGGCATCGGCGAAATCATGCCCAATGAGTGGACGGACATTTCGGAAAGCCGCCTGAGCGCCTTCGCTGACATGGGCAATTTTGAAATCACAGTCGATCACGTACACGCCAAAGGGCGCGTTTACGACGAGGTTGAAAAACGTATCGTCGGCAACGTGGGGCGGGGAAGGTTCGACTTGGGACATAAATCACGAGGGGGCGCAGTCCAGGCCGCACGATCTGATGTCCTCAGTATAGCGATATGAACGGCGTTTTAGGCAAAGCGGCGTATGTTCGTCTCAACTTTCGATTGGTCTTTTATAAGAATTCTGTTAAAATAGCAACTGCCCGATCTGGCGTTGGAAGCAGTCTTGAGGTGGAGCAAGAGGAATGTCCTTGGGGGTTCGTCATGCATGTATTCATCATCGATGGGTTTCACATCACTGTCCGAAAGTTGAAACTCGGTTACACCGCGATTACCGAAGAAGAGGGCTGCGTCATCACGATGACCTCGACCCAGCAGGGGGAGGAAACGGGCGTGCGAGTCGTCGGTCCAGTTTCCGAGCATGCAACGTGCGACATGAACCAAGAAGCTTCAGAGCGATGCCTCGAAGCGCTTCGCGCCGCGCTCGCTCGAACACTGGGATCTCCTGCTCAAGCGAACTGAGCGTACTGCAGGATTCTCGCTACTTCGGCGGAAGATTCGGCAAGATCGCGTTTTCCAACGTTTCATGCTTCTGCTTTCCGGTCCACTGGGCAATCACCTGACCATCCTTAATTAAAAAGGTAGCCGGAATGCTTCTGACACCCCACTTGCCATAAGTGCCGACGGTATCGTGCAGCACCGGGTTGGGGAATTTGCGACCCTTAAGGAATTTATCCAAATCCGACTTCTTCTCGTCGACGCTTACACCTAGTAGGACAAAGCCTTTGTCTTGGTATTTGGCGTGGAGTTTGTCGAACGTGGGGAACATCTCCTTGCAGGGCTTGCACCAGGTTGCCCAGTAGTCGATCATGACCAGCTTGCCTTTGAATGCTTCGCTGTTCCAGACTTTGCCGTCCGTGTCCTTCAGGGAAAACTCGGCCATGGGT
>JAFAFM010000193.1 GCA_023423495.1 Armatimonadota bacterium | reverse complement strand
TCCCCAGAGTCGAAAGGCTAACAGTGGCCCAGCAGGTCTTCCCATCTTTATGAACATATTCGTGCTCAACTTCCGGGTCGCCCAGGGTGGAAGGAACCGAACCGCAAGCGAGCAAGTCTGGAAGGCGCATTCCCAGGAGCTCCTTTTCCGTGAATCCGGTGATCTCTGTGAGTTCTTGGTTCACCCTAAGAAAACGGCCTGAATCCTGCTCGATAACCGCCTGGGCGACTCCGCTGCGTTCAAAAATGGCCTGGAAAAGTTCGCCAGCCCGCTTGGAAGCAAGTTCTCGGGCGCGGACGGCCATAAGCGCCCACCAAAGCACGGCGAGCGTCGCGGAAACGGTGACGATAATGGTGAGGCTTCGCCCTGTGCCCTCGTCGAAATAGCCCTGCTCCAATCCGACCAGCCTCATCCTCGAAATCAATGGATACAAGACCACGATCAGCGGCAGGGCGATGCGTCCCATCCACGCGGCATGCGTTCTCTCTTGCAAGGCGGCCATCGGTTGGTGGTCTGGGGCTAGGAAGATCACGCCCAAGGCGCAAAGTGACAACAGGACGGCGGTTTGGAATGAGATGGCTGACAGCCAGGGAATTGCATAGAAGGATGTAGCGCCGAACATGTGGCCCATGATCGAGAACATGAGAAGAAAGCCGACCGCTAGGGCCAATCGCGGAGCGATCTTCCGAAGAGGATCTTTTCGATTTGGGGCGCGGGCCGACAACATCATGAGGGCCATGCCCAGCAGAAGGAAAGAAACAGAAGCCGGCACACCGGTTCTGCCCGGACGAGTCGTCCCCGCGTTTCCCCACTCGCGACCGAACAGCAGCAGGCTGTCGAATCCAAAACTGAGGCCAGTCATATGCTGAATCAGGTTTAGCCCGCTATAGATCACGACAACCGTCGCGCAGACTAAACCGAGTTTTGACTTGTTTGGCGCTGTGAGAAGGATGCTCAAGCCGCAAAGGGCAATTGCCACCGAGGTGTTTGGAAGCATGGAGATTGGGCCAAATCCCCAGTTCGTTAGCGGCTGAATATCAAGCGCCCAGCCAGCTAGAGAAGCTACGCCAGCCAAAAGTGGGAACAGCCCCAATAAAAAGGTGAAACGAAGGGTTTTTGCCTCGGGGACCTCAGGGGCGATTGTTGTGGATGCCGTCGACATAGAGTGATCCGCTTAGGCCCGGCCCGCAATGCAATTCTGGACCATTTTAGCCTAACGGTGAATATCTACCCACCAAGCGTCCATCAAATTTGACGACAATCCGCTAATTTTTTCTGTGCCAAGTTGCAATAGCTCCTGCCACACTATCACCAGCAATGAAGATCAAGCCATACATTCTAGTTTTACTAGGCAGTCTTATTCTTTTCGGTTGCGGCGGCGGTGGAGGAGGTGGCAACTCTACCGGCAGCAATCTGAGCCGCGCTCAGGTTGAAGAGCTTCTCCGAAGCGGAATCGCAGGAATCGGAAACTTGCCTTCACCGGGCAGTGGAAGGTCCGTCGACTCCAAGGCGCCGCGTCCTGCGGGCGAGTCCGGATTTCAGCGTAAGTTGCTCAAGCGGTCTCCTACTCGCGCGCCCGAGGGCATTTACTACGATAGCGAGTTAGAACTTTGGGCGCAGGACTTTGTGGACGGTTATCCCAGTGATCAATGGACATGGGGAACCCACTACTATATTGATGAGGAAGCGACTTTGCCCGCTGGAGGCGACATCTGGACTTCCACCATGGGTAGCTATCCGATCACCGACCATGAGGTCCTCACGATTACGGCGGGACCGTGGGCGGGGCTCACGACGACCAGTCACATGGAAATGGATGAGGAAGGTCGGGGCACCGAGGTGTCCAGCGGGTTCGTTCCGGGCGAAGGGCCATGGGAGTACACCATGTCTTACATGAATGGTGGACTGGCGACGATCGACGCCAAATACACCGACTTGGAGGGCGCATGGACCCGCTATGAAGCCGTTCCTCATGACGACGGAACTTATAGCTACACGATCACCACATCTGTCGGCCTGAAGATGGCCCTCGTGTTCGAGCCCGATTACTCCGGCCAAGGCACGCTGACCGGCCCAAGCGAATCCCTTCCTGCGACCATCGCGTGGGATGAGACGGGTGAAGGCTTGATTACTTGGAAAGACGGATCGACATCCCCGTTCAACATCTGGGAGTTCTAATCTACAGGCAGCCTCTTTCGTGAAGGAAGGGGCTGCGATTACTTAGGCTGACTCAGCGACTTATCCGCCATATAGTCCTTCCGGTACTTCAGGGCGGTGACGATTTCCTTCTCGTGCTTCGCGAAGTCCGCAAAACTCTTTAACTGCTTTTCGACAGCAAGCTTTTGCAAGGTCGGGACAAGTGGACCAAAGCCGCCCGTATTCACCTTGCGATCCATCAGCGTCGCCATGCCCGCCTCACTCTTAATGAAGTCGCTTACTTTGCCCGTAATGCTTATGCCCGCCAGGCCTACGTCGATCACGTCATCGGCTGGGTAGTACTGGCTCTTGGCCGTCCGAACCTGGGCCGCATTATAATTCGGGCTCTTCAGGCCGGCTCTCTGGAACGCGGCAATGAGGCGTTTGTCCTGGATGATCCGCCGGTTTGCCTCGGGACCTACACCTTCAAACCCCGTCTGCCAGTTGAGGGCCACGAGTGAGCCCGTGGGCGTCACATCAAGTCCGAAGCGCCGGAAGTCGCGTTGGAATCCCGTGGGGTCATTCGACTTGTAGTCGAGCAGCATCCGGCCAAGTGAGCCCGCGCCGTCTCGTAGCGAGGCGAACTGAATGAACCCAACTGAGACAAACCCGGTGTCGTAGGTATTGACGGAATCAAACCCGCCTTCCAAGATGCTGACCGCCTTCATGACCCGGGCCTCGCTCTCCGAAACCCCGGCCATCTCCAGCAGCTTGTCCATTTCTTCAGCGGGGAGGGTGCTGACGCGTTTCCCAGCCGAAATCACACCCTCGCTAAATCGGTAATAGGGGTACCGGGCGCGCATCTTGGTGTTGTCCTGATACACCAGCAGGGTGCCGTCGTCGAACTTGATTCGATGCTCCATGGGGACGACCGCTTCGGCAAATAGCGGCGGATCGCCTGGGGGTGGCTGCTGAACCTGCGCTCCGTTCTGCGTCATCATGAACGGCTGCTGGATAAAGGCAAGCATGTCCTCGGGCATAGGCCCGGGGAAAGGCGGCTCATCCTTTGGCACTGTAGCGTCGGGATTACTTGCGGGAGCGCCCACAATCATGGCGTTGGCGGCCATCGCAACCTGTCCAGCCTGCCAGCGGTCGTAATCGAACTTGGCGCCGATCCATGCGTCCCACGCCTTATCCCGCTCTTCCTTGCCCGTGATGTCGCTTGTTGGCTTCATCAGCACACCGCGTGCTCGGTTAAAGGTCCAGAGCCATGTGGAACCTGCCACCGTCAACCGGACTTGCCAAAGCCCGTTGGTTTTGTAAGACTGGGGAGGGGATGTGACGTACCGGCCGGGTGTCGACCAATAGCTTGTCACCGCCGCTTTCTCGCTCGGCGAGAACATGGTCTGGGTCTGGATGACAGAGACGATCGCCCCGAGGGCCATGGAGGTAATCAGCATCATTGCGGCTCACAGCGCATTCCTTCGCGCCACCGAATTATGTTAGCGCACTTTCTGCCGTTTGGGCAGAGCTGTTGCACGGCATATTCCCAGGACCCGCGCCCGCAAATCAGCCATAATCAGGTGAAAAGCCAAGGAGCCCCAATGCCGGTTTTTCGCGAAGGTCTCAGCTTCGACGACGTATTACTAGTCCCACGCCACACTCAAGTTTTGCCGAGCGAGGTAGACACCTCCTCGATTTTCCTTAAGGGTATTCGCCTCAAAACCCCCATCGTGACTGCTCCGATGGACACGGTGACGGATTCCCGGATGGCCATCGCCATCGCCCGTGAAGGGGGGGTTGGCGTCATCCACCGCAACATGACCATCGAGCAGCAAGCCGAACAGGTCGACCGGGTCAAACGATCCGAGAGCGGAGTCATTACCAACCCTTTCAAACTCGGCCCCGAGGAAACCATTCAGGATGCGGTCAACCTGATGGAGCACTTCCACATCTCCGGCGTGCCCATTATCGATCGGGATGGCCGGCTCGTCGGCATCCTCACCAACCGAGACATTCGGTTCGAGACGGATTACTCCAAGAAAATTTCCGAGAGGATGACCTCCCAGAATCTTGTTACTGCGGGGGTCGGCACAACCTTAGAGCAAGCTCAGGAAATGCTCGCTGAGCACCGAATCGAGAAGCTGCCAATCGTTGATGAGAGCGGATTACTGAAGGGGCTCATCACGATCAAGGACATTCTCAAGGTCCAACGCCATCCCCAAGCCACCAAAGACATTCAGGGGCGATTAGTCTGCGGCGCGGCGATCGGGGCATTGCGGCAACCATACGAGCGGTCCAAGGC
>JAFAFM010000149.1 GCA_023423495.1 Armatimonadota bacterium | reverse complement strand
CGCCCGCCAGAAGTTGGGAGACAACCTTCGCGCCGCCTGCTTCCACGCCCAAACGACCGCCGCCAAACTTAATTGTCACGGTGTCGTCGTCCGCTACGGGTAGAGACTTAATCGCTTTCAGCGCCTTCTCCGGAATGACCGCAGTTATTCCGCTCCCAATTCCGGGCTGATCCAGTTTCTTGACTGCGAGCCGGTGCGTATCAGTAGCAACCAGGGTCAGCGTGCTTCCGTCGTAATGGAACAGGACGCCGGTCAGGATCTGACGGTGGGTGTCGGTGGAAACGGCATAGATGACGGAGTCAACCGCTTCACGTAGGGTTCCCATAGGCAGTGATAACTCGCCTTCGCCGCCAAAGTTGGGAGGTTCGGGAAAGTCGGCTGCATCGAGAGTCTGCAAGCGGTATTCAGAAGCGCCCTGCTTAAGAAGAGCTCCGTGACCGTCGAGGGTCGTCAGCTGGAGGTCACCATCGGGCAAAGAGCCGACCAGGGCGGTCAGCAGGGCAGATTGCAGACACACGGCGCCGGGCTCCGAGACCATACAAGCCACATTTCGCTCGACCCACATCTCGCCGTCGCAGCCAAGCAACCGCATTCCTCCGTCGTTTGCTTCGACCTTGACGAATTGCAGAATATTGACCGAGGTCCGGACGCTGGATGCGGCGGCGGCCATCGATACCGCATCGTTAAACTCTTTTCTAGGGCAATCGAGCTTCATGGTTGTGTTCGCAAGTTTTTAAATCGGTTTGAATCGGAACGGGCATAAGGATAACCGACATCTCGGATTTACCTTCTGCCTCGTTCCGTTTACAAGGCTTACCCTTGGAGGGGTAAATGATATTGGAAATGGCTGGAAACAGGCTCCCGCGGCTCGATATCGGCTCCCCGGGCGTAAAGCTTCATCAGCACCCGATGGTAAGACTCTTCGGTAAATTCGGGCTCATCAAGGGAATGCAGAGAATCTACGACCCTTCTGAGGGTTGTCATCTCGTGGTTTAGAGCCCAGTCGCCGGCGGCGGCCAATTCCATTTGGTCTTCAAGTTCGGCGGGAAGTTCATGTCCCGCGTACAGATCGACGAGTTTTTTGTACAGTTCGTTATTCACGACGTCCTCTCAATGGTTCCACCAAGCTTGTCGCGGAGGGCTCTACGTCCTCTGTATAGCCTTGACTTCAGAGCAGGCACGCTGATCTGAAGAAGCTCCGCCGCTTCCCTGGCCGCCATGTCTTCTAAATCGCAAAGGACTAGCGGCTCTCGATATTCGATCGGCAGGTCCGAAAGCGCTTGTTGAACGGTCACCCGCAACGTAGCACGCTCCTCCGAACCTGAGTAGTGCGCGTCAGAGGGCAACTCCATAAGTTTGTGCTGCCGCATTTTGTCGATACACAGGTTCCGGGCAATCCGGAACAGCCATGTCCTAAAGGCGCCGTCGGCACGCAGTTCCGTCGATCGACGGAGCACTCGCAGGAACGTCTCTGCGGTTGCGTCTTCCGCATCCGTGCGGTTGCCGAGCATGCGAAACGTGTATCGGAATATCCGCTCACCGTACATTTCGTACAAGCCTCCAAGCGCGTTTCTATCACCCTGTGCAAGGGCGGTGAGCCAGCGCTTCTCGGCCAGTGAATCTCGCGTTGCGTCATTAGGCATAGAGAAGACGGACGCTATCTTCTAAAAGATGCGCGGTTAGCAGTTTAACACCGCCGGCAATTAAATTGCCCGCGGAATGCAAATCAGTTGATGCGGAGGAATTCTATTCGTGGAGCTTGGGCGCCGACCGCATTCTCGATTCCCGCAAATACCGCCACATAGACTCCGCCCGGCTCAAACGTGAATGTGCCGGTGGCATATTCGCTATCGCTGCCGGACCGGCGAGCAATGAACGTTTGGGTAGAGCTGTCTATCTCCGCTGAGACAACTGCAGCAAAGGCGATATTTTCAATCTTGTATTGGGGAGTTTCTCCGGGAGTGCGCAAATCGATATTCGGCGTGTCGATGCCAGGCACTCGGATGAAGCCGTTGAGACCGTAGATCCGGCTTCGATTCCCGTTTGGAGGGGTCAGATTTACTTCGTACATGACGAGGCGGAGCCGCTTGAAAAACTCCACGCCGAAGTCTTCGAGCCCGACGGCTGCAACCAGATACTCCTTTTCATTTGCAAATCCAACGGCCTGGGCGTCGAGGTCGTTGCCGCCGTCCTCAGAAACAGAAACGTCGTAGTCGCTCTGGGTAATTGTGTCTAGGTCGGGAGAAACGCCGGGGTAGGTAACGCCGCTAGCGCGCGGTTCACTATCGAGCTTGAACGTAAGCGGTCCGGCATCTGGTGATGCATTTAGGTATCTGAGTCTGGGCGGATTGTTCTTTGAACCGCCGCCTCCCCCGCCACCGCAGGCAGTAAGGGCGCAAGCAAGTACGACGACAATGCCAACCTTCGCAATTTGATCCCAGAAATTCAGCATAGCTACTCAACCGGTGTTTTGGACCAGCTACCGCGTGTTATACCGAAATGACGCCAGGCGGCGTCATCCATCACTTCATAACACAGCGGGCAACCGACAAGGCCAGAAGCTTTTGCATCTTCAGCCAAGGTCCCACAATTTGGACATCGGTTCACGGTCGCTTTGTTCGATGTCAGGTTCTCGGTAAGAGCCAGCAATGGCAGGTTTGGCAGCTGAAGGCGCAAGCATTCGCTGCAAATGGCTTCGTCTGTATTGAATCGCCGGGCGATGAACCCGGCGTTTCTTCCACAGCGGATGCACACGCGCATTAGAATGGCGTGCCGGTCTTCGTGTGCTCTCTGAATCTCCGGATTATGTCGACCGTGATCGGCCCGGGCGTACCGCATCCAATCTTGCGGCCGTCCAGCGAAACCATAGGGATGACTTCGGCCGCAGTACCAGTCAAAAATGCCTCATCAGCCGTGTAGATATCCATCGGGGTCAGGAAGGTTTCCTCCACCGTATGCCCGGCTTCGCGAGCGAGTTGCATTGCTGTATCCCGGGTGATGCCTTGAAGGATTCCAGAGGCGGGGGATGGGGTTCGGATGATGCCGTTCTGAATCAAGAAGAGGTTGTCGCCCGTACACTCGGCGACGTAGCCTTGGTGGTTCAACATCAAGGCCTCGCCCGCGTTCATGCGGTTGCCCTCTTGCTTGGCAAGGATGTTGTTCGCATAGCGGCCAATGCACTTCACGCGGGGATCCAAGCTGTCCGGTGGGATCACGCGGAAGGAACTTGTAACCACGTGCAAACCAGTCTCATAAGCCTCGGGCGGATAGAGCGCCAAGGTATTGATCATGATCATCACGTTGGGTGACCGGTTGATGTTTTTGGGGTCGAGACCAAGCCCGGTACCTCGGGTGACATTGAGCCGGATATAGCCGTCGGAAATTCCAGCTTGCCGGCACACATCGAGGACAGTCGTCCTGAGTGTATCGAAGGACATATGCATCTCGTATCCAAGGTAAGCAATGCCGTGATACAAGCGACGAAGGTGCTCATCTAGCTTGAACACTTTCGAATCGTAGATGCGGATTCCCTCGAATAAGCCATCTCCGTAGAGATGCGCGTGGTCGGCTACGGGGGCAGTAGCAGTCTCCAGCGGCATAACTTCGCCGTTCAACCAAACGAGTTTAGGCATGGCGGGATTGTACCGCTCGGCCTCCTGGGACCTAATACATACAATCGGCACGAAAAGGGTAAAGAACAGCCTCGGTAAATGTCATAATTTATTGTTAGAGATCAAAGGTCGATCTCGTGGCGTCGAAAGTGTCAGGGATGAAGAATTTATTGCTTGGCGGTTTAGTCGTGATTTGCGGCACCGCTGTTGGATTGTCGGTTACGGCGGCTCGGTTTGTGCCGACAATCAGACCCAACACCTTTGTTGGGATGGTTCCGGTTGGTGGACTTACAAAGGAAGAAGCCGCCAAGAAGCTCCGGATTTGGTGGGAGTCCGAAAGGGTCAAGGAACTCACGCTAACGAGTCAGCTAATCCGTAAACCTTTGCCGCCGATGACTCCCGGCAAGCTTGGAATCACCATTGACGACGCAGCAAGCGTCGACCAGTGTGAAATGAGCGACTTTTGGGGCGCTGCCCAGGATAAAGTCACCAGCTCAGATTATGAGAAAAAGGTTTTAGACCTGAAGTTTAAGGGAACCGCCGGCACCTTGGATCCACTTCGTAAAGTGATTAAGGATGCCATCGGCAAGCCCCGGCCAGCCAAAGTCAAGTACGTGGGCGGAGCAATTGTCCGTGAACCAGAAGTTACAAGCTATGAACTAGACGAAGCTGGCTTGGGTGATGCAGTTGTGCAAGCGATGTCGTCCGACGGCAAGGTTCAGATTCCGGTCAAGGAAGCTCGCAAGACAATTTCCGACGAGGAACTGGCAATGATCACGGATGTAGTGGGCGAGTTCTCCACCAAGTTTCCGGCATACCAAACGAGCAGGAACACAAACATCCGCCTGGCCGCGAGCAAACTTGACGGATTTGTACTTGCTCCAGGTCAGCAGCTGAGCTTCAATGGAACGGTAGGTCGTCGAACCGTGAAAGACGGTTACAAGAACGCACCTGTACTGGTGAATGGCCGCCACGATACCGGCATCGGCGGTGGCATCTGCCAAGTAAGCACGACGCTCTACAACGCTTCGCTTCTTGCCGACATCAAGATCGTGAAGCGAAATAACCATTCGCTTCCAAGCGCCTATGTGCCGGTCGGTCGAGACGCTACCGTTGACTATGGAACCCTGGACTTTATTATTGAAAACAACCAGGACACACCCATTGCGGTAACTTCGACGGTCGAGCCGAGCAAAATAACGTTCCGAATCCTCGGGAAGAAGGTGCCCGGCAAATCAGTAAAGATTGTAACCAGCGGTCACTCTTCTTGGGGCAATGGAGTTAAGACGGTGGTTGACAGATCCCTAAGGCCGGGTTCTACGCGCGTGATCGAAAAGGGTTCGGCGGGTCATGCCATTTCCACCTACCGTGTGGTGTTTGAGAATGGTGTCGAAGTGCGGCGGGATTCTCTTGGCCGCAGCGTGTACCGGGGCTCGCCAAGGATCATCGCTACCAATAACGCTCCGGCAAAACCAAAGGCGCCCACCACGCAACCGCCGGTCGTCTCGCCTCCTCCATCTGAGCCAGCTGAGATCGATCCACCAATCAGCGGTTAGCGACCTTTATCAGTCGGAACTGATTGCCATTTACGACGACCTCGCCAAGGTAGCTGAGGTCGGCAAGTCCGGGCACTGCGTCAGGGTCGGGAGAGGCGATGTAATCCGGCTTGATCAAATCGAGAATTTCCCGGCGGCGCTCGTCGGTCGTTGAAACCAAGAACATCTCAGTGGCGAGGTTACGGCGTTCCAGATATTTTGGAGTCTCACTCCAGTGCCCAGCGAAGCTATACACGCCTGTTAATCCACTCAAAACAGGGTTGAGATCAGTAATGAGGGGCTGCCGGAACGTGTCAACCAGTTCAGGATCCTTCTGAGGAACGCCGGGGAGGGCGAGCAAGACTGCGCGATTAGTCGAAGTTTTTGCCTTGTTCAAGTAGTCGACGATTTGTTGGACGTCCCGCGACAAGTACACGGCATGCAAAGTCGTGTTTGAAACATTCAGTTTGATCAATTCAAGCTCTCGGAAGAACCACCTCAGCGAAGTTCCGCCAAGTACCAGAATCGTCAATGCGGTAATGAGGTTTCGCCGGCTACGATCTCGGTGTAGGGCGATAACACCGATCCCGACAGCCGCCAATATTGCCCATGGAATGCTGAGACCCATCGTCAGTTTCCGTTCGAACAAGGTTGGGATGTACGGAATTACAATGCCGGTCACGGCCCAGGCTATGATGAAATTCGCGCCTACCGATGGCGTCGCCAGCAGGGCACAAGCGACACTGGCCATCACAAAACATCCAGTCCAAGCCGGCATGGATAAGTAGTAGCCGTCAAAGCCGGGCGCCGGAGCGAATAGGAATAATGCCAGCGCCAAAGCGGTCGCCAGTCCGGCGCCAAGAAGCTTCCTCTTGTCTGTAAGGACGGAGGACTTCGTAAGAATGAGCGCGGACAACGCGATCATAACCACGTATCCGAAGAAGAGAATTCTGAAATTTGGACTGTAGGTTGGCGTCGACGCCCGTTCTTGGAAGACTTGGTCTTGGGCTAGGACACGCATGAACCAGATCGCAGGTGGCAGTGCGCCCAAGCTAATTACAAGGGCCCGGAGAACCCACTGGATCGTCGCTTCCTTGCGGGCAACCTGCATCCCGAGGAATGAAACGAGGACGAGGGCGATCAAAAGAACATCGTAGCTG
This sequence comes from Armatimonadota bacterium, assembly GCA_023423495.1. GTDB lineage: Bacteria > Armatimonadota > Fimbriimonadia > Fimbriimonadales > Fimbriimonadaceae > 55-13. The sequence goes on along the minus strand of JAFAFM010000149.1, from coordinate 1,791 downwards.
TGGATGTTCATCAGCAGCGCCATGCAGACTGCCCCGGGCAGAACCGGCTTCCATGAGTCTCTAGCATCCAGATAACAGAGCAGGGCGCCAATGATGAGACACAGGCTAACCATGAACAAACCGTTGGTTAGCATGGAGGGGAAGACGAATGCTTCGGGCTGCCATACGTCATTTGGCACGCCGGGAACCTTTAGGGCCGCTAATGCACTGGCAAAGACACTCGGACGTTCAAATTCCGGTCCAAAGGTTTCCCACACTAAAAACCCGATTCCTCCGCCCAGGCAAACGAGCGCCAGCGCGAGCTTCGTCACATAGGTTTTGGTAGTAACCCGCTGAATCAGCTTGTGCGTGAGGAATACAAACAGCGTAGTGAATCCCATTTTGGCAAGCGCCATTGCCATTGGAATTCCTGTCAGCTTTGCAATTAGGCCGAGGACGAAAAAGTAAATGTGGATGGTTAAGCCAGGTTGGGCATCTACCGCAAATCGGTTGTCCATCAGCAGCCGACCATCCATTGCCTGACGCATCCATGCGGAATACACGTAATGGTCGTCTGCCGCCCATTGAAAACCCTGGTATGCCGAGCTTGGCGGGGCGGCTAACAGTCCATATAGGTTTGGAATGATGCCAAGAAGGGCAGCGCCAATCGCGAATGCCAATACGTAACTTCGCTCGAAAGGCGTCCTTGAGTCTTGCGTCGACACTGACACTTGGATGCTTTGCTCTTAACCTTTAGGATCGCCCGGCACGGGCCGGCCCATCGACTTGTAGATGGCCACGATTTGGTCATGCATTTGCTTCGCGTCTTTGTTTTTGGGATCTAAGCGAAGCGCTTCGCGCAAATACTTCAGCGCAAGCTTGTACTTCTCTTTTCGGTCGACGGTGTTGGAATAGGTGTACTGCAGTCCAAGCGCGACATTTGTATCAACATATGCCTTCTTAGCCTTAGGATCTTTAGGCTTCTTTGCGTAAGCTGCTTTGGTCGCCGTATGTTGCTTCAACAGCTTAGCGATACTCTTCTTTTCTTCCGCAGGTGAAACTTGCTTGTTGTACTGCGCAAAACCAGAAACAGACAAACAAAGGACTAACGCGAGCGCGATAAACCATTTCATTGCGTCAGGATATCCGATTTCTCGTTTTCGGCACGAACTGGTCTAACTCTGCCTCAAGCTTGCGAATATTGTCGAGCGCCTCTTGTGGAGTGCAACGATGGGTAACCGTCTGCCGCCCCTTCGCATCCACTTGGACAAGCGGCTTTCGCAAATGGTCAACGGTGGACAGCAATTTGGACAGCGACTCGGGAATTTTCGCATCGCGCTCTGAATTGCTTAGATGCGCGGGCAGCTTGAGACCTCTTCGGATGCGGCGATCCGCTTCTTGATAGGCCACATCCAATGCAACGCTCGAGGCTTTTGCTCGTTGGTATACGAAACTGATCGCATCGACCATTTCTCGCTGGCCGGTTTGCTTGCGCCATGCCATTTCGGGAAGTCCAAATCGAATGCCGAGCGTCAGGACAACTACGAGGAAGAGGAAAAGTATCTGCACCCACGCTCCGACCGCCCACTCGCCAAGGGTTGTGGTCAGCGAAGGCGCGATCCCACCGCCTTGGGCAGCCTCGGCAAATACGACTCTCCCGCCCTTCGGAAGGAGTCCTTGAATTGTCCGCACAGCAACCTCCGCGTTATCGAATCGATCGATAAAGCGGTTCGTGGCAAAAAGGCCGTCGGTGGCCCGGGCGAGGATTCCTTGTCCGAGCAGGGATGTGGTGATGAAAGGTTCCCCTGAGCC
>JAFAFM010000005.1 GCA_023423495.1 Armatimonadota bacterium | reverse complement strand
GGCCGGAACAGCCACGACTCCATACTGTCGGGACGATTTGCGGAGCCTTCATGAGCAGTTGGCTCAAGGATGAGCGTCGGATGGTAGATGTGGTCCATGGGTGCATCGGCTGCGTGTACTCTCGCTATGATGTCGCCAACTCGTTCTGGTATCCATTGGCGAACATTGGACGTCGTGCTGCTGGCTACGTCGGACTGTGGATGGGCAAGCCTCACCCGGCGCAGGTCATTGGTGAGCCCCTCCCCTATGCCTCCATCTCCAGTACACCAAACCTAGCTCACCGGGTGCAAAGCGTGGGGCAGGACGCTGGCCAAGCGAAGGTGCTTAACATCGACGGCAGTCGACTGATCTTCCAGGGTCCCACCATTCCCCAAGGCGCACACAACGATATCTTCAAGGATGACGTCGTCCAACTCCTTTGGTCGATGACCACTTTCCCGGAGGATCGAGAAAGGTTTAAGCCTGAGTGAATCTCAGCAAATCGTTTTCGAAATTCGGAAAGCTTGTGAAGATCGCCTCGGCGCCTTCGATGATCGTCTGCCCCTCGGCGGCTAGCCCAGCGATCGCGAAGGCCATCGCAATCCGGTGGTCGTGATTGGCATCGATCCGCGCGCCCTTCAGTTGGACCGGACCCCGAATCGACATTCCGTCCTCGAAAGTCTCGACCTCTGCGCCCATCGCTCGGAGGCCGTTGGCGACCAATTCGATGCGGTCACTCTCCTTAACCCTTAACTCCCGGGCATCACGAATCGTCGATTCGCCATGACACTGAGTGGCCAACACCGCGAGTATCGGAATCTCGTCGATCAGCCGAGGAACGAGGGCGCCACTGATCTCGAAGGGCCGGCGCCGTTCAAATGGACAGGCAACCAAAAGATTGGCGACCGGTTCGCCCATCTCCAGGCGCTCCTCTTCCATCATGCAGGGCACACCAACTTGGTGAAACACATCGATGATTCCGGTCCGGGTGGGATTCACGCTGAGGTCGAGAATCTCCAATCGGGAGTTGGGCAGAATCGCCGCCGCGACCATAAAGAATGCTGCGCTGCTGATGTCCCCTGGAACGCTGAACTCGAATCCATCGAACCTCACGCCGCCGGTAATCCCGCACCGCCACCCGATCGGGATAAGTTCATCATCCACGGCGGACAGTCGCTCTTGGGAATCAAAGTCGATGTCTTCTTCGAACTGCTCGACACCCAGGTTGTCCAGCAAGATTCCGCGCCGAATGGGGACTCCCAGCGCGGTAAACATGCGCTCGGTGTGGTCGCGGCTCAAGCTTGGCTCGGTGACCCATGTCTCTCCTTCTGCGAGCAGGCCCGCGAGCAATGTGCAACTCTTGATTTGGGCGCTGGCAACGGGGGAAACGTAATCGATCCCTCGAAGCGAAGCGCCTTTAATTCGGAGTGGAGGGGTATCACCCTCGACGATCGCACCCATGAGACGCAAGGGTTCCGCAATGCGCTTCATCGGACGCTTGCTCAAGGACGAATCGCCGATCATCTGGACATCCAAATGCCGACTGGCTACCAATCCCGAGAGAAGCCGCATGGTGGTGCCACTGTTGCCGCAGTCGAGCGGAGCCGCGGGCTGCATCCACTCTCGGATTGGGTGAAGACGGACATCGGTAGGCCCGGCCCATGTGTACTGCATGCCCATCTGGGCCAGGCAGGACAGCGTTGCCTGACAGTCCTCGCCAGCGAGGGGCATTTTGATGAGCGAATCACTTTCGGCCGCCGCACCAAGCATATAGGCGCGATGCGTGAGGGACTTGTCGCTTGGCGGGCGAAATTCGCCCTTAACACACTTCTTCGGCTCAACCACTAGCCTCAACTGCTCTTCTCCTTTAACTCCTTAGACTTCTGAAAATAATCTGAGACTGTTGCCCCGTCCCCAGCCTCCAAAGCAACTGCAAAGCGCTCGAGGTCTTGGCCAAATTCCCGTAGTACCTTGACCAATTCACGCCGGTTTTCCATCGAAATCTGAGTCCAGAGATTCGGATCGGAGCCTCCAACCCGAGTGAGGTCATTCCAAGACCCCGCTGAAGCCTCGATCGACTCCAACTTCGCGCCTTGTTGAAGTAATGCGGCGGCCAAAACATGCGGCAGGTGCGATAGTACGGCTACGTCCCGATCATGCACTTCCGCCTTGATTCGAACGGGCGTTGCGCCCATCTCTTTGACGATGGACTCAACTTTCTTCACTGCTGAAGTACTTGCAAAACTTGGCGGCGTCAGAATCCATTTCGCCCCTCGGAACATCCATGCTGATGCATATTGGGGCCCGGACTTCTCGTGGCCGGCCATGGGATGCCCTGGCACAATGTTCGGATCTTTGCTCCCCTTCAGCCAATCCACCACCGAACTCTTCACGCTCGTGCAATCCGTAACGACGGTGCCCTCGCTCTTTGCAAGTCGGACCTTTTCCAAAATCTCAGTGGCTGCCTGGGGCGGCACGCTGACGAACACAACATCGCACGCGGCGACACTTTCCAAGGTCCCCAACTCATCCGCGCATCCACGCTTCAATGCCAATTCTGCAGATGCGTGATCGGGTTCAAACGCGCAAACACGGTGGCCGTTTGCCCGGCAGGCCAATCCGATTGACCCTCCAATAAGGCCGCAGCCGATAAGTCCGATTCTCATGAGCGAGCGGAAGTCGCGGGTGGAGAGAAGCAAACAGAATCAGACAAACCCATCGACCTATTTTGGCACCTGCGCAAACGACGGTTCAAAATCAGTTGCCTGCCAACGCTCTTAGTCGATCCCTTGCCTGTTTTTGCAGATCCCCGTACTTCGCAAAGTCGCCGTTTCGGAGTGCGGCGTCCGCGTCATCCAATAGTTTAAGCGCCTGCCGAATCTCTTCCACCCTTGCCGTTTGCGGAGTGGTTGGTGAAGTCGGCGGGCTGCTTGGACCGGTCGACTTCGGCGGAGCCACCGTCTCTCCGGCCCTGCCAAAAAGTTTCTTCAAAGCATCCTCGTAGTTGTCTCCAACGACAATGCGGTTGTTCAGCGCCAAGACAACCTTCCGTAACTC
>JAFAFM010000265.1 GCA_023423495.1 Armatimonadota bacterium | reverse complement strand
CTCCTACTGTCCCCCACAATTGACGCTTTGCCTCATTCACGTAGCGGTTCCCGGGGCCAGCAATCTTGTCCACCCGAGAAATGGATTCTGTACCTATCGCAAGAGCCGCTATTGCCGCCGCCCCGCCCACCTTCACGACTTGCGCCACCCCGCAATATCGGGCCGCGTAAAGAACCGCCGGAGATAACGTTCCATCCTCGTTAGCCGGACTGGTTACGGCGACATGATTCACGCCCGCAACCTGCGCGGGCACGACGTTCATGATCACCGAGCTAGGATAGTTGGCATTCCCGCCCGGAACGTAAGCGCCCACTGACCTCAGCGGTGTCATCCGCTGGCCAAGGCGCCCTTTTTCGGCCATGTTCCAAGTCCAACGGTGATTGCCCACGTGGTGACGAGGTTGGCCGTCCTCCCGACGAGCTTCCGCCGACTGGAATTCCTCTTTCGTCCAACTAGCCGTGATGGCCGCAAGCTGTGCCTCGTGAAACTCCTTCACCCGCTCGATCGAATGGTCTATCGCAAACGCGAATTCCGCTTTGGGCATTGCCTCATCGATCTCTTGCTGCGAAGCGTGGATATCGGTTAGGGTTGGACAGTCGAATCTCCGGGCGTTCGCGAGCAAAGCTTCGTCGCCACGGAGCCGCACATCCCCGATAATCTCCGCCACCACCTCGGCCACGGAATCATCGTGCCTGACGCCCCTGAATTGGAGGAACACATTGGCCTCAGTCGACCCGGCTTGAAATCGGCGAATCATTTCCGGTGCTTCAATCCTGATCGACCATGCTTCGAGCCCGCTCGAGTCTCCGAACCATCCGTGCCGGCCCCAAAACGCTCATCAATTCAAAGAGGCCAGGGCCGACCGTCTTACCCGTCAGTGCCACCCGCGTCGGATGGACTACCGGCCCGATTTTCTCCATGTCGTTGGCGGCGGCGAACTCCTTGACCATTCCTTCGCACCATTCCACCGAAGCGCCTCCTGTATCGGGAACTCGCGGAGCGGTCAGGCGCTCGATAAGGAAATCGAAAAGAGCTCCAACGTGCGGCTGCCCAAACCACTTGTCGACCGCTTTCTGATCGAAGGTGACCTCGTCGACAAGGAAGAACTCACAAGCCTCTCCAAAGTCTGCCAGCGTGAGGACTCGTTCCTGCTCCAACTTAAGGCATTCCAGCACGTATTCGCGGTCCTTATTCGCAGCTTCGAGCAGTCGGTTCAGCCGAGCCCACGTATCCTGGCCCGAGACGGGAGCCTTGTTGGGCATGGGGTTTTCATCCACGAAGTTAGTCCAATATTCTTTCGTGTAAGGCGTTTCGATAAACTCGATGAGGGTGTCGAGAAGCTCCGAAGGAGCCATCTGCCGGATGCCGTGTCCATTGAGCCAGCGGAGCTTCTCCAAATCGACCCGGCCTGGCGATGGCTGCAAGCCCTTCAAATCAAACGCCTTGACAAGCTCCTCCTCGGTGAACACTTCTTGCTCTGTTCCCGGCGACCACCCAATGAGCGCGATGAAGTTTTTCAGTGAGCCTGGCAAGTAACCCTGGGCGGCATAATCAAGCACGCGCGTCGCCCCGTGACGCTTGGATAGCTTTTTGCCGTCTGTGCCAACGATTACCGGACAGTGCACAAAGACAGGCGGCTCCCACCCGAACATCTCGAACAAAAGAAGGTGGTTCGGCGACGTCGAAATCCACTCTTCGCCCCGCAGGACGTGGGTAATACCCATCAGGTGGTCGTCCACCATAGCCGCGAAGTGATACGTCGGCATCCCGTCGGCTTTGATCAACACCGGGTCGGGCAATGTGTTGGAATCAAATTCGACGCGGCCCCGGATGAAATCTTGGACGACGATCGCTCGATCTCTCGGAATGCGCTGCCGAATTACGTAAGGCTTCCCCGCGGCGATTGCCTCACTAACCTTCGCCTCCGAAGCATCTCGCCAGTCACCTCCGAAGTAACCAGTCGGCATTTTGTTGATCTGCTGGTACTCCCGCATCTCCTCGAGCTCCTGCGTGGTGTCGAAGGCACGATATGCGTGTCCCAACTCCATCAGGCGCTCGATCCATTCCGCATAGATGCCCGCTTCTTTGCGTTCACTCTGGCGATACGGCCCGTACTCCCCGCCGACATGAGGACCTTCTTGGAAGTCGATCCCAACCCAAGCCAAGGTTTCGACAAACTCTTGCTCGCTGTCTGGGTTGTAGCGAGACCGGTCGGTATCCTCGATTCGCAGGATGTTTGTTCCCCCGTGATGCTTGGCGAAAAGGTAGTCATACAAGACAGTGCGAAGCGCACCAACGTGCAACAACCCAGTCGGGCTGGGAGCAAAGCGAACTCGAACGGACATCGCCTATAGGGTACCGCCGCGCCCGGTAGGACGGCGGGCACGTGTTCGGCGGTACAGTTGCCGCATGATCACTGCGGGCCTGGCCCTATTATCCGTAGTCACGGCGAAAGCGCCCGAAGATGAAATTCGGTTTACGAAGGTCGTGATCGACTCTCGCTTCGTCGCGGAAAGCGCCGTCGTCGCCGATATTAACAAAGACGGCAAGCAGGACATTCTGGCCGGCAACATTTGGTATCAAGGACCAAATTGGAAGGCCCACGAGATAGCCCCCTACAAGAGCGTCGACCCTAAAACTGCCTGGAGCAATTGCTTTAATAGTTGGGCGGCTGACCTCAACAAAGACGGATGGGTGGATCAGATCGTAATAGGCATGCCGGGCGAAAAGGCCGTGTGGCGGGAAAACCCGAAGGACGCTCCTGGTCCCTGGAAGGAACACTTGATTTGGAGGAGCGCCGGCAACGAGAGCCCGCATTACGAGGACCTATTTAAAAATGGTAAGAGGGTCCTCATCATGGGTTACGACGACGCCCATCTAGCCTGGTTCGAGCCCGACCCAAAGGATGCATATGCGCTCTGGATTCCGCACAACATAAGCCCACTGAAGGGTCCTGGTTCACATCGGTATTCTCACGGACTCGGAATCGCAGACTTGGATCTGGATGGCAATAACGAAATTGTCACGACGGGCGGGTATTACGTGGCCCCTGATGACCCCAAGCAGCCGTGGCATCTGCAGAAAGTGGATTTGGGTCCGGATTGTGCTCACATGGTGGCCGTCACTATTGGCGCTACCAAGCGGCCCCACCTTCTCACCACATCCGCTCATGCCCGAGGCGTCTGGCAGTTCCGGCCTACCGCCGACGGCTACGAGCGCTCCACACTCGACGAGACCATATCCGTAACCCACTCAGCCAGCCTTGCCCGCCTCGGTCCCAAACGAACCATGAACCTCATCACGGGTAAGCGCAAATGGGGTCACCCGCCCGGAGTGGATGTGGGTTCAGAAGAACCACATTGGATCGTACGTTACGAACTTCAATCCGACGGCAAATGGGTTCGACATATGATCGACGCTGACTCAGGGGTTGGAACTCAAATCACCGTAATTGACGTGGATGGCGACAAGCTTTTGGATATCGTGACCGCGAACAAAAACGGGGTCTTCTTGTTCACCCAATCATAGTCTTAAGCAGGGAGAACGTCCCAGTGCCGCGGTGCTAAGACGACAAAGTTTCCGGGATTTGCCTGGGCCCCGAAATGACTTTGAAAATTTGTCTCGTACCATGGGCTGTCTCAGTTGACTTGCAATAAATCGGTTTTCGGCTGAGGCAGTGTAGGAGCCAAGGAAATGCGAACAGATTCAAAGAAGATTTCAAAGAGGGTGATGCGGCCAGCAATTCTTGCGCTGGCTTGCGTGCTTCCCTGGGTTGGGATTGTCATTGCCTCGCCCAGTCAGGACCAGCAAAAACAGCGAAGATCCATCGACCCTCCGATCATGTCCAAAGGAAAATACGGTCAGGACCTGTTTATGGCCGTCGGGCGACGCGACCTGTCGACGGCGAAGGCTCTTCTGGACAGGGGAGCAGACCCGAATTCTCGAAACGGGCTGGAATTCACTCCGCTCTACATTGCGGCCGCCTCGCACAATCCTGACGCGATGAACCTGCTCTTGAACGCGGGTGCACGTCCAAACGACGACAGTCCCTACGGGACCGCTCTAACCTTTGCTGCTATGACCGGCCACGCGGAAGGCGCCCGAATCCTTCTTGCGAAGGGCGCCGATCCCAATGTCTCCCGAGTCGATGGTGACACCGTCCTGATGATGGCCGCGCAAGCCGGCAACCCGGAATTTATTGCCGAACTGCTTAAGCACAAGGTCGATGTGAACAAAACCTCCTACAACGGCTCCTCGGCTCTGAGTTATGCGGCTCGGATGGGTCATGTGCCCGTCGGACGCATGCTGTTGGAAGCGGGTGCAAAGCCAGACTTGGCCGACTCCCATAGAGAGACACCTCTCATGGTGGCGGCGAAGGCTGGCCATGCCGACTTTGTGAACCTTCTCATTCAGAAGGGAGCGAAGGTCAACATCCGCAATGAAAAAGGTCTCACGCCACTGATGCTGGCAGCCATGTACGGTGACTCCGCCGACTCGGTACAAATGCTGGTGAGAGCCGGCTCCAAGGTGGAAGCAAAAGATGCCCACGGAAACACTGCCGGCATGCTCGCCGCAAAGCGCGGATACAGCGAAATTGCTGAACTCCTGAACACTCCTCGGATTGGCAACTCCCTTCCAACGGCATCGCTCGCGGTCGCCCGGTCCATGAAGTTGATGCAGCAGTCCATGTTGGCTTTCAGCCGAGGCACTGCTTGCATTTCCTGCCACCAAGAGGGCCTCGGCCGAATGGTTACCGCATCAGCCAAACTTCGGGGCTTAAAGATCGACAAGGAAATGGACCAAGCCCAGATCGGACGGCTCCGCGGTGCACTGAATGCGCTCAAGCCACTTCACGAGCAAGCCGTCAAGGATCCGGAAGTAATGAAGCAGCTTCCGCTCATCGAAATCAATGAGTTGAACTCCGGATATGGATGGATGATGATCGGCATGGCACAAAGCGGCGACGCGCCGACGGCAGCCACCGCAGCGATCGCCGAAGTCCTCGCCAAGCAGCAGATGCCCGACGGAAGCTGGACCTTCGCTCTTCCCCGAGTTCCTATGCAGTCAAGTGTCTTCACCTACACCGCCATTGCGGCTCGAGTGCTCACGGTGTACGGTCCGAAGGCGAAGGCTGCTCAAAGTGCGCAGCAACTGGAAATGGCCAAGAACTGGCTTATGAAGGCTCCGGCGGCCACCAGCGACGATCTATCGTTCCGGCTGCTTGGACTTAAGTGGGCGGGTGCCAACCTCGATGAACGGAAGAAGGCAATCGCTGAACTCCTAGCCGCGCAACGTCCGGACGGTGGTTGGGCGCAGATGCCAAACATGAAGAGCGACGCTTACGCAACAGGACAAGCCCTATACGCCCTGGCGGTTTCGGGTGGCACCCCGACGAGTTCCAAAGAGTACAGAGCAGGTGTCAACTACCTGCTGAGGACTCAGGACGACGACGGGTCTTGGTTCGTTAACAAGCGTGCCATTCCCGCCAACAACTACTTCGACGCCGCGTTCCCTCATGGCGAGTCGCAGTATTCCTCCTTCAACGGAACCTGCTGGGCCACGATGGCTTTACTGGAAACACTTCCCAAGAAGTAGGCTTGCTCTACAGTTCCGCCGCTCTTCCCCCGAAGGCGGCGGATCTTTTCATTTGCGAACGTTGTTCTGACTAAAGAACGGGCCCGATAAGCCCAAACTCCCAAAAACCCTTGACGTTTCCCCAAGTACGGCCGGTTTCTGTACAATGCAAGGGTTCCAGAGAAGCAAAGTGGCGGATTGGTACTACATTGGACATTACGGGCAACTTGGCCCGCTTACGCGTGAGCAGATCGATGAGTTAATCGATGGCGGCGTAATTGCAAGGGAGACTTACGTTTGGGCGACGGGCATGCCGGAGTGGCTGCCGGCTGACCGGATATCTGACTTGCATCTCACGTTCAACAGTGCTCAGCCCCAGACCGCGCCCCCACCGCCCCCAGC
>JAFAFM010000235.1 GCA_023423495.1 Armatimonadota bacterium | reverse complement strand
GGGTTTCGCTCTCCGATTGCTCGGCAACAACCTGCAACACGCGATCGAGGGGAAGACCGGCCGCGGCGAGGTCCGCCATTCGCCGTGTGAAGAGGGCGATATCACCTCGGCTAACCTTCTTGCTCTGTCCCAGTGAAACTGCGCTCTTTTGGCCGCTTCCGCTGCTCTCCTTAATCTCAAGGACAAACTTGCCATCGGAACTGACGACCGCGATCGCCGCCTCTTTGGAAACGGCATCGATGAACCCGCTCTTCCGTTTGCCGGAAGGTTCAAGCGCGGTGTAAGCAAAGGTCGTCATTTAGCTTGTCTCGACACTACGAGAAGTCCTCTCGCTGGCAAACACGCATGACTTCCTCGGGGGTTGTTCTTCCTTCTAGGGCCATGAGTTTGCCTTCCATCAGCAGGGTTCGCATTCCCTGATTTCGAATCGCATGGTTTTTCATCACGCTTGCGGAGGCTCGGTCGACGGTCAACCGCTTGATGTCCTCGTCGATAAAGAACAGCTCGTACAGACCTTGTCGGCCACGGTGACCGGTACCTTGGCATTTGTCGCACCCGCGACCCTTCTTAAAGGTTCCCTTCGGGAGCCCTGCGATTTCGTCGTCGGTGAATCCAATGGCGATCAAGGCTTCATGAGTGGGCTCGTAAGACTCGATGCAGTTCGGACAGATGCGGCGGACCAGCCGCTGGGCAATAACTCCGATGAGGGACGAAGCTGCCAAATAAGGCTCCACACCCATGTCCAGAAGACGGGTTACGGCGCCTGGAGCATCGTTGGTGTGCAGAGTGGAAAAAACCAAGTGACCCGTCAAGGATGCATGGATTGCGATTTCGGCCGTCTCATGGTCACGAATTTCACCAACCATGATGACGTCGGGGTCCTGTCGAAGGAAGCTGCGAAGTCCACTGGCGAACGACAAGCCGATGTTGGACCTCACCTGAACCTGGCTGATGCCCGGTACCTGGTATTCGACCGGATCCTCGATGGTGAGGATGTTCGTGGTGGGAGACCAAATCTCTTGCAACGCGGCATAGAGTGAGGTGGATTTACCGGAACCAGTCGGGCCAGTAGCAAGGATGATCCCGTACGGCTGGTGGATCAGCTTCAAGAACTTCTGGTAGGTCTCGGGCGGCATACCCAGTTCCTTCAAACCGAGCAGGGCCGTGCCCTTGTCCAAAAGTCGCATGACTGCGCGCTCGCCAAATACGGTCGGCACGATGGAAACACGAACGTCGATGGATCGGCCCGCGATCGTAATCTTGATACGGCCGTCTTGGGGAAGTCGCCGCTCGGCGATGTTCATCTCGCCAAGGATTTTGAGGCGGCTGATGATGGCAGCGTGCATCCGCTTCGGCGGCTTCAGCATGTCATTGAGCATGCCGTCGATGCGATACCGCACCTTAACCTCTTTCTCATAAGGCTCAATATGGATGTCGCTTGCGCTATCTCGCACGGCCTGGGCAAAGATCAAGTTCACCATCTGGACGACCGCGGTTTCGCCCGCCATCTTTGTGAGGTCAGCAAGGTCGGTTGTGTCGTCGATTTCGGCGACAGTTCCCTGATCTTCACTTGGAATACCGGCGAGGATTCGCTCCAGGAAGTACTCTTCGATCCGCTCTTTGATGAGTCCCGGATCGGCCATCACCGCCCGCACGGGACGGTTTGCCAAAATTCCGAGGTCGTCGACCGACGGCAAAGATGTGATCGTGCCGATGGCGACGACCAATGTTTCACCCTCCAAAAAGAGCGGCAGAACTTGGTTCTTGAGGGCAAATTCGCCGGGAGCAAGCGACATCGCACTTTCTTGAGGCTTCGTGACCTCTAGGTCTACCAATTCCAATCCGTCGGATGACACCACGGATGAGGATGGCGCAAAGTCGCGGGCGCTGTCTAGCGGTTCATAAAGGCTCATGGGGAATTCCAGGTAGCTGGAGAGTTCTTACGTAAATTTACGCTGAAAGTTCATCCAGTCCTGAAGCATCCCAGAAGCTACCGGCTACGCGGCTTCTAATGCTTGAATAACCGCCAATCGCCGATCTGCGCCGCGTGCCCGCTGCATAACGTACGCCGCGAACTCCAAGTCGCTTGCTTGATTCACTAAGTCGACCGTTTCGCCATTGATCGGGATGGAGTATCCGCTCTGAGGAAGTTTTGCTGTCAGGGGAACGTAAACCGTATCGAGCGGTCGAGCATCGGACCAAAGCGCTTGAAAGGTGTCCACATTCCACTTTTGGAGGATCAGCGAGAGATTTCGCTGAATGTTCGACTCATAGTCGATGTCCAACGATCGGAATGTGCTGCTTCCGATGTGGTGCAGGAATGCGCCATCGATTTGCCATAGCGAATAGCCAGCCATAAGGCATCTTAAGTTGTGGTCGTCATCCTCGAAATTGCCGATTCCAAACCGAGGATCAAAGCCACCGACGTCACTTAAGCAGTCGGGCGAAATCATCATGAATAGGCCACGAATTCGGTTGGTCTGGGTTGCACTCGAATGGTGCGTTCGAGACCAGTCGCTTGCCCGGTCATGCATTTCTTCCAGCGTCTGATAGGCGCCAATATCGACCTGCTGGGGGCCATTAATTGCGTTGGTCACGCAACCCAGCACTCCGGGATTAAGCCCCTGTTTGACCAATTCCTGGTAAGCGCTTGCCATTTGGGGCAAGAAGTCCACGCTGGGAGTTACGTCGTCATTGCTGACGATAAAAGCGTCGAACCAAGCCTCTTGGGAAAGGAATTCCAGCCCACGATTCGCCCCCCGACCATATCCCAGGTTCTCAGGCTCTTCCAGCACATGGACCATGTTAGGAACTTGGGTTTGGAACGAGTGCAAAGTTTGCAAATCTTCGGTCGACAGGCCATTGGCGACAATAGCGAACTCAAGCTCACCCGGATAATAGCGGCTGAAACTCATCACCGCGGACTGTGCCAGCTCTGCATTCCTGGTGGGAATCGCAATTCCGAGCCGCGGCCAGTTGGGCAACTCTCCGTCGCCGACAACCGCGATGGTGTACATCGCATTGTCGTCCAGCCCCTCGCGAATCAGCCCGGGCCAACGCGCTTCTTGATTCAGGAATCGGACTTGCCGCGTCGGGAAATGAGAGAGAATAAGGTCGGAAAATTCGCTGGGCGTCCATTCGACCGTGTGATATGGATTGTGAGGTTTATCCTCTAGGCGGTTGCCGGGCGAATGTGTTTTACGGTTGGGTGTGCTGATAACGATCCGGCCCTTGCAAGATTTCAGCGCGTCCAAAAATCGGTTCGGGTCTGGCAGATGTTCGATCGTCTCAAAGCTGATTACTAGATCAGCGGACGAGTAATCGGCTTTGCACACGTCGTCCTTCTGAAATTGAGCCCAGTGGTACTTGAGCTGCGCATGTTCGACGGCTTCGGCGGAGCTGTCGATTCCTAGGCAGGTCGCGGCAAACGTACCGGCATAGCCACAACCATAGCCTTCACCCGAAGCTGCATCGACGACGTCTCCATCGGCATACCAGGGGCGGAAATACAGATAGCGCTGCCAGTGAAACAGTTCGGTAGCGCTATCTGATTGATGCGGAATCATGCGCTCGCCCGTCCAGGCGAGCTTCGTCTTTTCAATTGCGATCGTGGACATTGTGCTCCAAGTATTTGTATTGGCAAGCTTGGAGCTTTACTTTAGGTTTTCCGGAAAATTACTTTGCCAGAGCCTCTTCGATCGCCTTGAGAATCTGAGGATCGTCAGGCTTAGTCTTCGGGCTGAATCGCTTGAGCACCTTGCCATCCTTACCAATCAGGAACTTGGCGAAATTCCACTCGATCTCGTCTTGAGGTCGGTCGGAACTGGCGACAAGATATTTGTAAAGCGGGTCAGTTTTTTCGCCCTTGACCACAATCTTCTCGAACATCGGGAAAGTGACGCTGTACTTCGAAGAGCAGAACTCTTTGATCTCGGCGTTAGAGCCCGGCTCCTGATTTCCAAATTCGTTGGCTGGGAATCCCAGAACCGTGAATCCTTTGCCTTTGAACTTTGTGTATAGCGCTTGCAGCCCTTCGTATTGCGGCGTCAGGCCACATTGGCTGGCGACATTGACGATCAGCAGGACCTTGCCCTTATACTTTTCCAGCTTGACTGCCTTGCCATCGATGTCCTTGGGGGTGAAATCGTAAACGGAGTTTTCGACGGATGTCATGGCTGCGGCAACCATACCGCACCCGAGAGTAAAGGCAAAAAGCAGTTTCTTCATGATCGTAATTTCGATAAGGTTGTCGCGCGCTTTATGGTTCCACCATCGCGAGCCGATAGAGGATGTGTGCGTAGATTCGGCTCATCTTAAAGAGGTGCTCGACCTTGAGTCGCTCATCGGTTTCGTGGGCCTTGCCATCCCCCTCCCAGCCCGTTCCGATGCTAACCGTGTTAGGAATTGCCCGTGCGTAGGTTCCGCCACCCATCACGCCGGGCGCTTTCGTTTCCCCGGTCTCCTCTTTCACGACTTCGCAAACGACCTTAACGAGCGGATGATCGAGAGGGAAGTAAAGCGATGGGCTGTCCCGGACAACATCCAAAGTGAAACTGTGCTTGAGGGTTCCGAGGAATTTGCGGCAGCGCTCGGCCAGTTCCTCGCCCTTCCACGTCACCGGATAGCGAATGTTTGTAAGCATGGATAGTCGGCCAGCTTTGGTCTCGACGATGCCTAGGTTGGATGTTAGGTCCTCGCTCACATCGTCGCGTCCGTGAATTCCGAGACCAACCCCACTCGGATGCGTCATCCACAGCAGCTCTTCGAAGTAGGATTCGCCCTCTAGGGGAGCGATATCCAACAGGAAGCGATAGACGCGAGTGGCTGCATTGTCGCCGGAGAATGGGCGGGAACCGTGAGCGGCTTTACCCTTGGCCCGAACGACCAAAACATCCTCGTTCCAGTTCCAAGTGACATTTGCGTCCCAGGCATCCGCAAGTTTGGAATCGACATGGGCCCGAGCGTTCGTCCCGACCTTGACCATCGCTTCACAGTCGTCGATAACGATATTGGGTCGCTGGCCTCCCGAAACTTCCAGCAATTCGAAATCGCCTTGGATCAAGTCGACTGAGGTGACAAAGTCTGCGATTCCCTTTTCTGCGTGATAACACGGCCACCCCGAGTCCGGGGCGACTCCGTAAGTCGGCGCTTCCTCAGTCTTTACATAGCGCTCGACGCACAAAAAGCCGGACTCCTCGTCGCAGCCGAAGACTTGACGCATCCTGGCTGGCAGATTCGGGACGACTTCCTTGATCGCCCGCATGGCGTACAGCGATGCCATCGTCGGGCCTTTGTCGTCTTCCGCGCCTCTGGCGTAAATGTAGTCACCGTCGATCTCCGCGCCAAACGGTTCATGTTTCCACCCATGCCCGACGGGCACGACATCCAAGTGTCCTAGCGAGACCACCAAGCGGTCGCCCTGGCCGAATTCGCCCCACCCGGCGTAACCTTCCAGATCTTTGGTTTGAAATCCCCACTTCTCGCAAAGCTGGAGTGCAAAGTCCAAAGCTTGTCGATTCTCCTTGCCAAAGGGCGCGTTTTCGGCAGCTTCACCCTCCACGGATGCGAAGCGCAGCATGGTCTGGGTGTCGGCGAGAAGTTCAGCTTCGTGGGCTCGGAGCCAATCTTGAATCTTGGCGACGATAGGGTCGGGCATATGCGATTGTAGTGCATCCCGACAATAAAATTGGGGCTCGCGGGCACTCGGGCGGTTGGTTGAGCGCCCGCTGAACCTGATTCAGCATTCCATTACCAGGTTAGTGCGGGCCTGGTATTCCCACGGGGTATCGACCAGATGCAACCTCAACGGGTAAGACCTTCCACGTGGATCCACTTGCAGACTCGCTCTTCCAACAAACCTTCTGCCGACCGCCAACCATTGGCTCCATCGCCCCTGGGCGAGTCAATCTTATTGGAGAGCACACGGACTACAACGATGGTTTCGTTTTCCCGGCGGCTATCGACAAAGAAGTACACGTCGCTGCGACAGAAGCGGACCAGGAGTCTCAGCTTGTGTCTGCACAAGTGGGGCCAGGAATGAATTTCGACGCCCTGACCGTCGAGCCCGGCCAGGTTAACGGGTGGGCGGCATATGCCGCCGGGATGGCCTGGGCGCTCCGGATGCATACGGGCATGCCCATGCCTAATATTCGGGCTGCGGTGGCGAGCACAGTCCCGATGGGAAGCGGGGTCAGCAGCAGCGCAGCGATGGAGTTGGCCTTTGGAACACTCTGGGTTCGACTCGCTGGATTGGAGATCGATAACAAGACCCTTGCAAAAATCGCCCAACGGTGCGAGAACGAATTTGTTGGAGTGAATTGCGGGATCATGGACCAGATGGCAAGCGCTATGGGACGGGCGGGCCAAGCCATTTTCATGGACACCCGAAGCTTGGACCTGGAATACGCTCCCATTCCGAACGGCCTTGCCTTGGTGCTGTGTGACACCAAAAGGCCTCGGGCCCTGTCGGATTCTGCTTACAACGAACGGCGATCACAGTGTGAAGAAGCATGCCGGATCTTGGGGGTGGCAACGCTACGCGACGCCGACATGGACACTTTGATTCTTAATCGCGATCGCATGGATGATGTGATCTACCGGCGAGCAAGGCACGTTGTCTCGGAGAATGCGAGGGCGGTGGACTTCAAGGCTGCTCTGCAAGCGGGAAACTTGGCGACGATCGGGACCCTCATGACGGAAAGCCATGTTTCGCTACGTGATGATTACGAAGTGAGTTGCCCAGAGCTGGATGCCATGGCCGAGTCTT
>JAFAFM010000231.1 GCA_023423495.1 Armatimonadota bacterium | reverse complement strand
GGACTATCCAGGTGACTCCCGTAACCGATACCGTCGTTCAAGAATTCCTTTCCAAGCTAGGCAAGGCTCGGACCATCACGAGCAAAAAGATGTTCGGCGGTGTCGGGATTTATTGCGACGGTGTGTTCTTTGCGGTCATCGACGATGACCGACTCTATTTTAAAGTGGACGACCAGACGCTGGCGAATTACGAAGCGCACAATGCCGCCCAATGGGTCATCAAAGGACCGAGCGGCGGCGCAATGCCATATCGAGAAGTTCCCATTGCAGTTCTCGAAGATTCCGCCAAGCTCGGTGATTGGATCGATGCGGCTGTGGAAGTGGCCCAGCGCAAGAAGACCAAGAAGAAGTAGACGGTCGTAGGCCCCTGCAACTGGTTGGCTCTACGGAACGTTCTATACTGGTGTAACGGGGGCGAACGGGTTCGACAGAGCTGGTTCGACTTTCGGTTGCGAGCCGTGGATTCTCGTTGGCCACGTTAAAAACGGGAAAAAAAGTAGTTGCGAATAACAATTACGCCTTCGCTGCCTAAATAACGCAGCGGGTCCGCTCCTCACGAGTCGGTAGGGAGGAATCCGGGTCTAACAAAATCCGAATCGCTTGGTCGGCTTCCGTCTGTAGCTAGCCAGGCTAAATAAACCAGACTGGGCGTTCGATCAGCCGGCCCCGGGAGAGATCGACGCCGAGATAAAGTACAGGGGAGACGCTCGTGGTTAACTGAGGGGCCGACAGTTTTGGAAGGGAGTTCAATTCTCCCCGCCTCCACCAAATTTCTCCTCGTCTTGTACGATTGACCAACAGACGGTATGATTCTCATGTACTCGTCCCATTGACATGGAATCACAGAGCATCGGGCACAGACCCACTATCTTAGCGATTGAAGATGACCCGGCAATCCGCCGCTTGCTTCGTTCTGCCCTGGATGCCGACGAATTCAGACTGCTTGAGGCAGAGACCGCCCAAGAAGGAATCGACCAGACCACCAAGAAGAATCCGGATGTACTGCTGCTTGACCTTGGACTGCCTGACCAAGACGGATTAAGCGTAGTGGAAGTGATCCGTGGCTGGAGTCAAATCCCCATCATCATCCTTTCTGGCCAGGGACAAGAAGACATTAAAGTCAAAGCGTTGGAAGCCGGCGCAGACGACTATGTGACGAAGCCCTTTGGTGTATCCGAGTTATTGGCGCGTATTCGTGTGGCCCTGCGTCGAACGGCTTTGGCTCCGTCTTCCGGCGAAGATCCTATTTTTGAAGCCGCCCAAATCAAACTGGATCGGGCCAACCGCAAGGTCTGGGTGCATGGCGAAGAGGTCCACCTCACCCCCATCGAGTACAAGCTTCTGTGCGTGCTCGTGCAATACGCCGGCAAGGTCGTGACGCACCGACAGTTGCTTACTGAAGTGTGGGGTAACGAGTATTCAGAGGACTCCCAATACCTTCGGGTCTACATTGGATACCTTCGACGAAAGCTGGAGCCAAATCCAGATTCTGAGAAGCTTCTGATCAACGAGCCTCGGGTCGGATATCGCCTCGCTGTCTGATTCTTACGATTTTTTTTGCGATCCGAACTCGCTATTCGATTGCCTCTTACGCTCAGCCTTTCACTCTATTAGTCAAAGAGTTTATTAGCTCGGGTCTGTGGAGGAAAGATGAAAACCCTATCGCAAGCAAAGGAAACGAAACTGAAAATCAAAGCAAAGATTGCAGGTGGTCTTTGCCGGGAACACGCCATCGAGTGCGGATATGCAGCTTTGGCGGCGGCAATCGAGGGCAAAGCATGGGAACGCCACCGATACCTCAATTTGATGCGACGCTTCGTATTCTGCGAGAAGAGCCTAGATCGCTTGGTCAGCACGCGAAGCCCGATCCTGAAGCCGTAAGTCATGAACGTATCTTCTATCTTCCTACTATTGATCGCGATATTTGTGGGATTCGTAGGCTTTGGATTTACTGAGTCCGCTGGATCTCCGTATATTCAGATCCTATTTTTTGTCACGATCATCGCGGCGCTGGGCTCGCTGGTGTTTAGCTTCCGCCGGCCGGCTTAGAATTGGTCGCCTTGACTTCCATCACGGCGCGAACCAATTCTTCCGGCTCAATCGGCTTTGTCAAAAATAGATTGAATCCTGCCTCAAAGGCACGAAGTCGATCCTCACTGGCCGCAAAGGCAGTAAGCGCAACCGCAGGGATGGCGCTGTTCTCATTCCCTGCGCCACTTCTGACGCTGCGAATGAATTGATAGCCATCTTCTTCTGGTAGCCCTATGTCGCTAATGATAAGGTCTGGCGAGGTTTCCCTTAGCCTCTTACGTGCATCCTTGGCCGATTCAGCCGGAATAACGACCGCGCCTTCTAACGTCAGCACCCGAGAAAGAAAATCACGGGAGGAGACATCATCTTCCAACACGAGGATGCAAACATCCTGAAGACGTTGCACTCCATTTGCCTCCGAAACGAGGGTTTTCTGAACAGGCTTGATTGGCTCCGTCGCAGCCTTTGAAAGCGGTACAAAAACAGTAAAGGTGCTTCCCTTGCCCTTCCCTTCGCTTTCGACCTTAATGGAGCCACCATGAAGCTCAGCCAGGTTCTTCCCGATAGCCAAGCCTAAACCGAGGCCGCCATGCCGACGAGATCGAGTCGCATCCGCTTGCCGGAAGCGATCGAAGACGTGGGGCAGAAATTCTGGCTCGATCCCGATTCCCGTGTCGGTAATGGAAACGAAAGCCAGTCCATTTTCTTTTCCAATCTTGACTTCGACACGACCACCTGCAGACGTAAATTTTATCGCGTTCGAAAGCAGGTTCCAAAGGATCTGACTAAAGCGATCTGTATCGATGTAAACGATGATCGGCTCTGCCCCTTCGATAAGTTTTAACTCAATTTCCTTCTCTCCGGCCGACGGCTGGACGAGTTCGACAACGGCTAGTGCCACTTCGGCCAATTCCGCATAAGCGTAATCCAGGCTGATCTTGCCAATACTGATGCGGCTCATGTCCAGCAAGTCGTTGATCAGCTGCAGTTGGAGTTTGCTGCTGCGTTGAATGGTTTGGAGTCCGTTCTGGACCTCTTCCTCCGGAATGTTGGGGCGAAGCAAAAGCTCCGTCCAGCCGAGCATCGTTGTTAAAGGAGTGCGAAGCTCGTGCGACAAACTTGCCAGAAATTCATCTTTCAGCCTGTTCGCGGTCTCTGCCTCGCTGCGCGCGGCCCGCTCGTTCGCAAGGCTTCGCCGAAGGTTTTCCTCCATGCTTATTCGGTCAGACACGTCGATGCCTGACATTAGATAGGCGCGCGTCTCCCCATCCGCCATTTGGATCGGATTTGCGCGGACATGGAGCCAGCGATACTCTCCTTGATCGGACGCAATTCTGTACTCAACGGAAAACGGTTCGCCGCGCTTGATCGCTTCGGCTTGCGCTTCCAAAACCCACGGCTCGTCTTCGGGATGGATGCCGGAAAAGCAGCCTTGCTCCAAAGCACCCTCCAAGGTCACTTTTTTAAAGTCGAGCCAAGATTTGTTGAACCAGGTTGCCTTGCCTTCCAAGTCACAGACCCAGACCATCATGGGTGCGTTGTCGCTAAGGTTCCGGAATCTTTCCTCACTTTGCCGGATCAGATCTTCGAACTGCTTTCTCTGGGTGATCTCGACGACCACAAACCCAACGTATTTGATCTCGCCCGAGTCGGTAACCGGATAAAAGCCAGTTTGCCAGTGACGGGCCTCACCTCCGGACTGAGGGGGATCGCTTCGGATCTCAATCTGGTCCACTGCCTTTCCTGTTTGAAACACTTGATGAACAATCGGTTCGATCTTGTCCGCAACTTCCGGGAGGACTTCTTGGATAGTCAGCCCCGCATGGTCTTTCGGAAGTCGACCAGTAATTGTGGTGAGTTGCTGGTTTACTTTTTCAAATTGGAAATCTCGATTAAAGAATGCAAACCCGAGCGGTGCGTGGGTCAGAAGAGAGTCGAGAAGCGCGTTTGCTCGTTCACTTTCCACCGCCAAGGTGGCAATCGCCTCGTTTGCCTGGATTCGCTCTGTGACATTATGGAAATACACCAAGAGACCTTCTGGGCTGGGGAAGGCGCGAACTTCATAGGTACGTCCAGACGAGTCGTCCAGCACTTCGACTCCGTCTACATCGTTTGTCTGCAAAGCCTTATGGAGTTGCGGTGTAAGACTGTTTGCAAGGGATTCGGGGAGCACGTCGTTGAATCGCATTCCCTTATGCTCTTCCCTAAGATTCCAGCGTTCTCCCGCGGCTTCATTGAAGCTAATCACTTTCAGGTCCGGCGTTAAAGTCAATAACTTATCGGTGATGCTGTTGAACAGGGCGCCAAGGCGAGAGCGCGATTCGCGCTCCATCGCCGCATTTTTCTCCGCTTCCATCTCACTGCTCCGGAGAGCGCCGCACACAAACGAGATGCACGCGGAGACAGTTATGTGCGCACCGAGCAAAATCCGGGAGAGGGGGTCATTCAGAAAGTTGGCGGATGCATGACTCAGAAAGAGAATCGTGCCCGCGGTTGTGGTGAGTCCCATGGCAAGCATGCCTGGCCAGAAGCCGCCAATAAACGCAGACACCAACACTGCCAGTGAAGCCAAGAAAAAGGGTCCCGCATCGCCAAGAATTGGCCGCAATGCAAACCGAAGTGCGACGACCAAGGCGGTCAGCACAAACGGAATGACAAAGTGGCTCCAGCGAGGCAGGTTGATCTGGGGGCGAAGCACCATCGGACTTTTCTAGACTACATGATGAGCCGAGTCAGAAATGCACGTGCCCGAAATTCTTTCAAAAGACCGCACTTGCGTAGAGCGCCTCTCCCGCCAAAACCATAAACGTCAGGCTCAAAAACGTAAGGGAAACATAGGAATTACCCTTAAAACCGGACCTCTTACGAAAATCTTATCGAACGCTCTTGTTCTCTATCGCCGATCTTTGGATTGATTTGCGAAAGTAATTCAAACGGCACAACGCCATTAGGAAAGGGATATGAAAGAACAAACGCATAAAGACGCAATCCTCATCGAACGAAGTCAACTGGGCGACCCATACGCGATCGACGAATTGCTGAGCAATTATCACAATACCGCGTTTATGTACGCTCTCAAGATGACGAAGCATGTCGAGGAAGCCGCAGATGTAGTCTCCGAGGGTTTTATCAGAATCCACCGCGCGATTGGTCGATTCCAGGCCAACTCATCCTTCTCTACTTGGATGTTCAAAATCTTAAGAAACTGCTTCTTGGATATTCGCAAGAAGCGCCGCGTGAAAGTCGTTGCCAGTCTCGACGCCGCTATGGAATCGGAAGATGGAGTCGTCTTCATGCAGCCGATCGATGAT
>JAFAFM010000220.1 GCA_023423495.1 Armatimonadota bacterium | reverse complement strand
CTTCGAAACTGCTGGCCCCAAGGGGGATCGGTACATTTTCGGGGCCGCCACGCTTGTTTTAGGTGCGGCTTGGCTGTACACCCGACGGCAGAGACAGAAGATGACGGCCGGTTAGTCGTCCGCTCTGATCTTTAGATTCACCACAACCATTCGGTGATCGGACTCCAGGGTGGTATGGGCCTCCGAGCTCGCATCAAAATGGCGGCTCGTCCAAATTTGGTCGATGCGCGCGAGTGGAAATGTGTTGATCGCGGTGTAGCCGCTCCCTCTTGACGCAGGTACGAGTTCGGGCGAAAGGATGTCGAACTGGCCGCGGTCCGGAGTCCAATTGAAGTCGCCGCCAATGATGATCATGTCGGTATCTGTCTGCTCCAGGACATCTCGTGCGACCTCCGCCAATTCAGCTCGATGGAGCGCGCGGTTATGCGCATAGTCCCGCCAGCAAGATGGATTCCAGTAATCCATCCTGAAAACGGGCGGAGACAAGCGGAGACTTCCAACGAAGATTGGGCCAGTGTTTGGAGCCTGAAATACCGCAAGCGTATGGGACAGGGTTTTGTTGACCGGCGTCAAAGAACCCTTTCGGGCAACGATCGAGGCATCAACTCCCCAAACAATCGCATACCCGTCGCCAAAATGCTTCGCGGCCAGTCGGCGCAAATTCGACTCCGAGGGGGATTCCTGAAATAAGATCAAATCTGGCAGTTTGGCGAAGGCTTCTTCCGCTGCCGCAGAACTTCCTCCAGCACAGTTTAGAGAAACGACGACTAAGGTCGGTTCCGAAACAGGCACCAAGCGGTTCAACAACCAATGCTTCTCTTCCCCGAAGATCAGAAAGAACGCCAGCCAGATGGTTGTGATAGTGAGCGCCATTCGACGATGTCTTCTCACAAACGCCAATGACAAAAGTGTCCCAACTCCCCCCCAAACGCACGGAGGCCAGATTGTCATCGCGTAGAGAGCATCCGAAGGAAACAAGTAAGCCAGTGAGAGGAGGATCAAAAAGCCCGCATGAATTCCCCACCAAACCCTCATCGCTCAGCGCTGAGGATACGGAAAGATGGATCGGGGCGCCTTATACTGTTTGTCCCAGCCATCCCAGACGACGTCTGTCGCGCCAATCGCGAACGTAACCATCTTCCACTTGTTGCCGGACTTCCGAAGTAAGCCGCAAGCCCAATCATCGAATGCCCCGTCCTCCAGGGCGCCTCGGTACTTTGTTTTTCGGTAATCGATTGCTTTTCCTGCCGGAGTCAGAGGACGGCCGGAGTAAAACGCCCAACCATTCAGAACTCTCAGATGGTCGACTTGGAACACCACCTTCTGCTTGAGGTCCTTCTCGATCGTAATGCGAAGTGCGTCCAAGATCGCCTTGCGGTCGGCAGACCCCGGCTTCGGAGTCGTCTGCGCGATTCCAAAAGTCGTGACGAAGACAAGGAGCATTCCTATCAGTAGGCGCATGGCTGCATTGTAACACCACGCTTCAGCCCCATATCGAAGGCATCTTGGTCCCATTTGCGCCAAGCAAAATGCAACCTGCGTAGATTAAACTATACGAAAAAGGAAAGATTGGAATCTCCACCTTTTGCCACCTCTATCCATGCTAGAAATTAAGAATCTCCACGCGCGCATCGAAGACCGAGAGATCCTAAAAGGGATTGACTTGACCATTGGAAAGGGCGAAGTTCACGCCATCATGGGTCCGAACGGCTCCGGAAAGAGCACTCTGGCCAGTGTGATCGCAGGCAAGAGCGATTATGAAGTCACCGAAGGCTCGATTCTGCTCGACGGCGAAGACCTTTTGGAACTCGATCCTGAAGAACGAGCTGCCGCTGGTCTCTTTCTCGCTTTCCAATATCCCGTAGAGATTCCCGGCGTCAGCAACACCTACTTCCTTCGATCCGCCCTCAATGCGGTTCGTAAAGCTCGGGGCGAGGAAGAGTTGGATGCGATGGCGTTCTTGAACCATATCAAGGCCAAGATGAAGGAACTCGATCTCGACCAGGCAATGCTAAGCCGAAGCGTCAACGAGGGGTTCTCTGGCGGAGAAAAGAAGCGCAATGAGATTTTCCAGATGGCCGTTCTCCAACCTACCATTGCGGTCCTCGACGAGACGGACTCCGGTTTGGACATTGACGCCCTCAAGGTGGTTTCGGACGGAGTGAATGCTCTACGAGGTCCGGACCGCGGATTTCTAGTCATTACGCACTATCAGCGGCTACTGAACTACATCGTTCCCGACTTCGTGCACGTCCTCGTCGACGGCCGCATCGTCAAGAGCGGCGGCAAGGAACTGGCCCTGGAACTAGAGGAGAAGGGGTACAGCTGGATCGAGGAGCAACTGACGGCGACCGTCTAATCCGAAATGATTGACCTCAAAGACAGACCTCATAGCCTCATCGAGAACTTCGAGAGCCTCGGCGGATTGCTGGAAGCTTCGGGACCGGCATTCTGGATCGAGCGGCGTCGCACGGCCTTGGAGCGTTTTCAAGCCGTCGGAATTCCCACCCATAAGGATGAGGAGTGGAAGTACACATCCCTTAACCTTCTCCGCGAAAACCGGTTCGCTCCAGCTTATGGCGCAACGGTCGACCGCGAGCACATCGCAAAGTCACCCGCGGCGGCGGTCGATGCCGCAACCATCGCCTTCGTAAACGGTCAGGAAGCACCCGAGCTCGCTATTCCGCGCAATCTGCCAAACGGCGTGTTTGTGGGAACGCTGGCCGAAGCAAGCCAGCAAATTCCCGAAGTCGTCGAGCTCTGGCTTGGAAATGTCGCGACGTACCAAGGCAAGCTCGGCAGTACAAACGATCCTCGATTTATCGACCTCAACACGGCTTACCTAACCGAAGGAGCCGTGGTGTATGTACCGAAGAACACGATTGTCGAAGATCCTATCCATGTTCTCTTCGCGAGCCAAGCCGACCACGACGTTTTCGCGGCCTTCCCCCGATTACTCATCATCCTCGGAGAAAACAGCCAAGCCAAAGTGCTAGAGAGCTACATCGGGCTGACCGGCACGTATTTTAACTGCAGCGTGACAGAAGTGGCGCTCGCCAAGAGTGCGATCCTGGAACATGACAAGTTCCAGCACGAGACCCTCGACGCTGTTCACATCGCCAATATCGCCGTCCACCAAGAAGGGTCCTCGACCTACACGTCAAACAACATTAGCTTTGGCGCGGCCGTGGGTCGGAACGATATCAATGTGTGGGTCGACGGGGAGCACTGCGAAACATGGCTTAACGGAACCTATGTCGCGACCGGAGATCAGATCTCGGACAACCACACGCGGATCGACCACGCTCTACCGAACTGCAATTCGTTCGAGGTGTACAAAGGCATTCTCGGCGACCGTGCTCAAGGAGTTTTCAACGGCAAGATCTTCGTGTACGAGGACGCTCAGAAAACGGACGCAAAGCAGACCAACCAAGCGATTCTTCTGTCACCGACGGCATCCATCGATACCAAGCCTCAGTTGGAGATTTTTGCCGACGACGTCAAATGTACGCACGGGGCAACCGTCGGGCAGTTAAAGGAAGATGCCAAATTCTATCTGCGTTCCCGGGGAATCCCTGAAAAAGAAGCGGATGCTATCTTGGTGTATGCCTTCGCGGCCGAAGTCATCGAAAAGGTTGCCGCACAAGAGGTTCGGGAAGCGCTCGAGAAGGTGCTTTTCGAGAAGCTAAAGCAATAGGGCCAACGAGAGTTGGTTTGCCAATGAGATGACAGGCATGCCCATTTGGAAGGCCGAGGTGGAACGGCTTTTCGAAGTCCTTCCCTTGGACGATGCCATGCCTGACCTGCGCCCCGCGGTGCAAAACCTACCCGCCCGCGGCTTGGTTTCCTCGATTTCCTCTAATGTGCCAGCCGAGGTTCTTGCCGGGCTGTTCCTTTACGTGGATGACTTAGAAGCTTCGCATGAAATCAGCCAAAACTCTCCCGGATTTATCGGCAGCTATTGGCACGCCATCATGCATCGCCGCGAAGGCGATTTTTGGAACGCCAAGTATTGGTATCGGAACGCGTTGAGGCATCAAGCATTACCAGAGCTTGACTACGACCCTTATGCATTCACCGATGCCTGCGAGCAGGATAAAGGTCAGAACTCGCCTACACTGGTGGAGTTGCAACGGCAAGAATGGATGACCCTTTTCGCCGAGTGCAGGAGAACTGTGGGCGATGCTTAAGGCGATCATCTTCGGGTTTTTAGCGTGTATCGGTATTGTCTTGCTTTTTGCCGTCTATGCGGCATACCGAATTACACGAATGGGCCGTAACATGGGCCATAGGGGAACTCCAACCACCCACCACGACTACATCACCACGACCGGCACCACGATTCTCGACGATTCCTCATCCAATGCCGAGCAGTACGCGGACAATGATTCTAACTCCGATTCCGGCGACTCCGGTGGAGGCGATTCCGGCGGCGGAGATTCAGGCGGGGATGGAGGTTCAAGCGACTGATGCCTACCAAGCAAGCGCTCGACATTCAGGCGATCCGGCAGGAGTTTCCCATCCTGGAACAGCAGGTTCAAGGCAAACCGCTGGTGTACTTGGATAACGCTGCCACGGCTCAAAAACCTCGTGCTGTTCTTGAGAAGCTGGATCGCTATTGGCAGACTCAAAACGCCAATATCCATCGCGGAGTCCACCACCTAAGCCAGGTTGCGACCCAAGAATTTGATCAGGCACGCTCGGCGGTCCAGCGCCTTTTAGGAGCGGCCGAGCCGGCAGAAGTCATCTTCACCAAGGGATGTACTGAGGGGATAAATCTCGTCGCCAACGGGTTGCTTTTCACGGAATCCGATGCACTGAGGCTTCGGGACGGAGACACCATTCTCGTCTCCGAGATGGAGCACCACAGCAACATTGTGCCCTGGCAATTGGTCGCCGAAAGGTCCGGAGCCCGTGTCTTGAGAATTCCTATCACCGACGAGGGCGAGATCAACCTTGAAGCGTTCGTGGACCTTCTCAAGAACTCGCGTCCGCGCTTGGTCGCGGTTAAGCACGTCTGCAACGCCTTGGGGACGGTAAATCCAGTAGAGTGGATGATCCAACAGGCACATGCTTATGGTGCGCTCGTTCTCGTAGACGGTGCCCAAGCCGGTCCGCACCTGCGTATCGACGTGCAAGCCTTGGATGCCGACTTCTATACGCTGTCCTGCCACAAGATTTATGCCCCTACCGGTGTCGGGGTTCTCTATGGCAAGCGCGGCTTGTTAGAATCGCTGGCACCCTACCAAGGCGGCGGCGACATGATCCGCACGGTCTCCTTCGAGGGAACAACTTACGCCGACCTGCCAGCAAAGTTTGAGGCGGGAACACCGAACATCGCCGGTGTCATCGGTCTTGGGGCGGCGATCGAGTGGATTGAAACGCTCGGCGACGGCTCGCTAGACGATGCCTTTCTGCTCCTTGGAGAACATGAAAGCCGGCTCGGACATCTCGCCACCAAGGAGTTGGAGTCAATTCCGGGAGTGACAGTCATCGGCACAGCTCGCGAGAAAACTGGAATCGTAAGCTTTACAATGGCCAATGCGCATCCGCACGATATCGGCACCATTCTCGATTCCGAGGGCGTTGCCATCCGTGCCGGACACCATTGCTGTATGCCATTAATGAAGCGACTCAGCGTTCCCGCAACCGCCAGAGCAAGCTTCGCCGCCTACAGCACTGAAGAAGAAGTTGAGCAGTTAACTCTTGGTGTACGGAAGGTTCAGGAGATTTTTACGTGAACGACAATCTTCGGGAGCTATATCAAGAAGTGATCCTCGATCACAACAAGCGGCCAAGAAATCGCGGCAAGCTGGCCGACGCAACAAATGAAGCCGACGGCCATAACCCCCTCTGCGGCGACCAAGTCCATGTGACCCTACACACCAGGGACGGCCAGATCGATTCGATTGCTTTCGAGGGCCAAGGATGCGCAATCAGTACCGCCAGCGCGTCCCTCATGACGGAAGCCGTTAAGGGTCGGACAATCGAGGAAGCCGAAGCTATCTTCCGTGAATTCCAAGTAATGGTGACGACGCCCAACGACGCGGAATCCCATGAGCAGCTGGGATCGTTGGTTGCTTTGGCCGGAGTGCGCGACTACCCAGTACGAATCAAATGTGCAACCCTGCCGTGGCATACGTTACATGCTGCGCTCGTAGGAGAAAAGAAGGTGACGACCGAATAATGCCAGAGAAGCTTGAATCCACGACTCCCGAATGCACCGGCCTAACTTCAATCGAGAAGTCCTTGCTGGAGGGTGAAATCGTGGAGGTACTGCGCACAGTCTTTGACCCGGAACTGCCCGTGAACATTTATGACCTCGGACTGATTTATGACATTCAAATCGATGATGAGAAGAATGCGCATATCCTCATGACCTTAACCAGTCCGGCCTGCCCGGTCGCAGGGTCCTTACCTGGCGAAGTGGAATCGGCCGCTCGAAGCGTGCCCGGCATTGGCAATGTAACCGTAGAGCTCACTTGGGACCCACCGTTTACGGTCGAAATGATGAGCGAAGAAGTACGATTAATGTTGGGGTTGATGTGAAGTTTTCTGCACAGGAAGAATACGGGCTCAGGTGCCTCCTACGAATCGCACGTTCGGGGGAGAGCATGACCATCCCGGAAATCGCTCGCTTCGAGGGATTAAGCCAAACCCACGTGGCCAAATTGCTGATGATTCTGCGAAAAGATGGGTTCATCGCCAGCATGCGGGGACAAGCCGGCGGCTATGTCCTCTCCCGTCCGGCCAGCGACATCAACGTCGGAGATGTCTTAGCTTGCCTAGGCGGCAAACTGTACGACGATGACTTCTGCGCCAAGCACGCTGGGCAGCATATCATCTGTCAGCATGCCGTCGATTGCTCTGTCAAATCCCTTTGGCAAGTCATACAGGGCGCCGTCGACCATGTCTTGGAAGGCTTAAGCCTG
This sequence comes from Armatimonadota bacterium, assembly GCA_023423495.1. Taxonomy (GTDB): domain Bacteria; phylum Armatimonadota; class Fimbriimonadia; order Fimbriimonadales; family Fimbriimonadaceae; genus 55-13. Next base: position 3,674 of record JAFAFM010000220.1, on the reverse strand, counting down.
GCAGACATGATCAGCAAGGGTGACGCACTGTCCAATGTCACTTTCATGTCGACACCTCGCAAGGCGGAGGCAGGTGCGCTTCGATGAGCTTCCCCGTTTCGGTCACGCCAAAGGCACTAGCCCAACTTCAGAAGCTTGTGGCGAAGGACGGTCAGGAGGGAGTCTTCTTACGCGTCGGCGTAAAGGGCGGCGGCTGTAGCGGACTTGAATATGTGATGAAGCTCGACACGGAGCGAAAGCCCATCGATCAATCCCTGATGATCGAGGGTGTGGAGATCGTATGCGACTCCAAGTCCGCCAAATTTTTAGAGGGAGCAACCCTCGACTTCACCGGCAACCTCATTGGCGGTGGGTTCAAATTTGAGAACCCGAACGCAGGTAGGTCCTGTGGATGCGGGACCAGCTTTATGCCGAAACGAGGCTAGTACAAACGCGAACCGTTTGGGACCGATTGCTCAGGTTGGATGAGGACGACCTCTCCCGGTTTACGGTCAAACCCGCAAACCAACACCTGTGATTCAAACCCTGCGATGCGCCGTGGACTTAGGTTGACCACCCCAATCACTTGCCTACCAGGAAGATCGTCGAGTTGATAAGCAATCGTTATCTGGGCGCTGGATTGCTTGATACCAATCTCGGGTCCAAAGTCTATCCAAAGCTTGTAAGCTGGTTTCCTAGCTTCCGGAAATGCTTCGGCCCGAATGATCGTACCAACCCGCAAATCAACTGCTTCGAAAGCGGCATAGTCGATCACTGCGAAACACTACCGAAGAGCTGCTTTCCGAGGAAGAAGCCCACAGCGCATCCTCCGATCGCGAGAACAACGCTCGCCAATACATAAAGGATGGCTAAACCAAACCGGTTCTCCTGGATAAGTCTTAGGGATTCCCAGGAGAAGGCCGAAAAGGTTGTAAAACCACCACAGATTCCAACAGCGAAGAAGAGCCGTGCCGACTCCCCTGATAGCTGGTTGCCCTCCTTCGCGAAATATACGCCGATCGCAACCGAACCGATGAGGTTGATCACGAGCGTCGCGAGAGGAAATGCACCGGCTCGATCTTGGAGCCAGGCACTTATCCCATAGCGGAGCACTCCGCCGATAAACGCGCCTCCACCCACCAACAACATTTTGCCAAACCATTCCATTGAACATTTTCCGCACTGACCGTCACAGTCTTAGAAATATTAGCCCTATCCTACTTGGCCAAATCTGTGTTGACCGCTAGACTGTGAATGTGCATGAAGCGGGACATTTTGTGAACGTGCTGGAACTCCATGAACGTCAGCGATTGTAAGTTAATGAAGTTTTTTGCGATTGGTCTGGCGCTTGCGGTTTTTGGGTTGGCCGCTGCCGACCCCAGAGACTTCACCGTTCAAGCCGAACCGGTCTTTCAAAGTAACAGCTATTGGCCCGGCTCGCCGATCTACGTCAGCCTTGAAAACCGAGGTCCGAATGCCCGGGGAAGCGTCAGCGTGATGGATGATTCAGGCATTACGCGTTACCCCGTCGAACTCCCGACTGGCGCAAAAAAGCGGGTCATGCTTTTCCCGGCGTCGGGAATGTACGGCATGCAGCCCGAGATCTGGCTCAACACAGATCAGGCACGCTTTCAAATACCCTTCCTCAGCAAGGGCTCCTATGGATACGGGCAAAACAACGTGGTTGCCCTCGTCTCGGACTCGCCGGGTGAACTTGGATTCTTTCGCCAATCCACACGCGGTGGCGGTAACGAACTTGGCTCGATGGTCGATGCGTACCTGAAGCCCGAAGACGCTCCCGAACGCCCGGTTGGATATCGCGGGCTGTTTGGCGTCATTCTCGGTGAAGGCTCAGAAAGACTTTCCGACGTTGCCATAGAAGCTCTTTATGACTTCACCCTGAGCGGTGGCACGTTGATGATCATTGGCGGAGCTTCGGCCAGGACCCTCATGGATCCCCGCCTGCAGAATCTGCTTCCTGCGTCTGACTTTCACACTCAGACAGTCCAGGGCAGCGCGCGATTGACCGAGGTCGGTGGCTTTCCCTTTTCAGAACCGCTGACAATCGCCAGAGGCACCCCGAAGCCCGGAGCCAAGTGGCTTGGGGACGGCAACGTCCCGATGTTCTTGGAGCGGAACTTCGGGCTTGGACGCGTAATTGTCTGGTCTTTCAATCCTTTTGAAGAGCCGCTCAATCGTTGGGGTGGCAAACGACGCATGTTCAGCCAATACATTCGCCCCGTGGAAGCTCAGCGGATCGCCGCCTTTCTGAACCAGTACACGTACAGCGATCCCTACGGCTACGACTACAGCGTTTCGACGACTGGCGGGCGGGGGCCAACTCCTTACAGCTCAAACGTTCCGCAAGACCCTTTCAATGTCCAATTGCCGGGACCGTCCAAGGTCTTCTGGATCCTTGCCAGCTTTTTTGTGGTGGTCGTGCCCGTCAACTTTATCGTACTGCGGAAGCTTGGCCGAGGTGAACTGGCTTGGATTACGGCACCAATCATCAGCTTGGTATTCGCGGGTTTATTTCTAAACCAGGCAAGCGACCTCTATTCGGCCAGTCTCTCGACCCGGACCACAGGCGCCTTGCTGATGCAGGCCGGTCATCCCGAAAGTGTATTTATCGGCACAACCCAAATGTTCTTCCCGAACGGCGGCAGTTATGACCTCAAAGTTCGTGACATCGACCAGCTAAGCACGGCCCGAGATGAGTACGGAATGAGTTCTCAGAGTCGCTCGCAAGTAAATCCGGTGGACACGGGCACGGTGTTTATCCCAGACTTGCGGGCCGCCAATTTGGCATTTGAACAGATCAGCTATGTCCAGAGATACAAGGAGAGCCCTAAGATTCAGCTGAATACAAAGGTGATCCCGGGCGGGCAATTTGAAATCACGGTCTCAAACGGGACGACGGAAGCGCTAAAAAATGCGGCAATCATGGTGAGCGGAAGACAGTTCGGATTGAAGCAGTTGGAGCCAGGCGCGAAGACCACGATCAAAGTCAACGCGGCCAAGTCGAAGGCGACTGGCCAATCGGCTTTGGTGGACATCACTTCCCGGCAAAACACACTTATTTTGGCGTGCGACTACACGGGGCTGCGACCGGGCCCACAACTAGGGCAAGCTGCCGCTGACCAGTCCCACACCCGCCTTATTCTAGTTTCGCCGTTACCTGCTGAGAAGGAGAGATGAACTTCTACCGAACCTACTTTTCTGAAAACCCAATGATGGTAGAAATCACCCGATTCCGCCGAAGGTTCTTGGGCGGCAACTCGCTCAATACCATCATTCTCGCCCTGACCGTCCTGATCTACATCGGCATCGTCGCGTTGGTTTGGAGCTATCGGGATGCGGCCAATCCCCTGCTGCTCATCATGCTGCAGACCTTCATTTTCACGTTGCTCGGCCCCGCGATGCTTTACGGTTCTATTGCGGGCGAAAGAGAGCGGAGAAGCTGGGATTTTCTCTTGGTCGCCCCCGTTAGCCAAGGGCAGATCGTCGTTGGCAAATTCATGGGAGCGGCATCGGCAATCCTTGTGTGCGCCATCGCCTTCCTGCTACCCATCCTTATCGGCACTGTATCCTACGAATCTTACACCTGGGGTTCTGGCTATGGGACGTCACTTCGATCCGACCTGTGGCAGGTGTTCAAGGGCGAACTGATCTCCATAAGTTGGGGGCTGCTTGTT
>JAFAFM010000184.1 GCA_023423495.1 Armatimonadota bacterium | reverse complement strand
GCCTTGGGTGATGCCCTCACCAAACATGCCAACTCTGGACACCGCCATAGTGTATTCCGGCGGATGCTTGCTCGAAGGCACCAATCTAAGTGAAGCTCGAGGGACAACACGACCGTTTGAAATCTTCGGCGCTCCATTTTTAGATGGTTACAAACTGTCTGAGGCGCTCAATGAACTCGACCTTCCGGGATGCAAGTTCCGCCCAGTGCAGTTCCAACCCACCTTCAATAAGCACGCGGGACGACTATGCGGAGGCTGTCAGGTGCATGTGACCAATCGGGACACCTTCGAGCCTGTTTTGACTTATGTTGCCATTCTTCAGGAATCCATCAGGCAGTCCGGACTCCACAAACCGGCTGGCCAAGATACTGGTGGACGGTTCTCAACAAACTCGGAGGAGTTGGATCTTCCGGGGTTCGCCTGGAAGCTTCCTCCGTACGAATATGTGTACGACCGCCAACCGATCGACATCCTGACCGGTTGCGACTGGCTGGAGCCTGCAATTTCGGGTCTAAGTCCCCTTAATGAGATACGAGATCGGATGAAAGCGGAGTCCGAAACATTCGCTGCACAACACAAGCCGAAGCTTTACTCAAATAAATTTTGAAAATTTTTGCAGTAGCCCCTTCTCAATCGTAAATCTCTTTGACAAAATATCTTCCACTGAGCCGCAGGCTCATTTTTTGTCGGAGGAGATAATTTTGGTTAGAGCCTTTACGCTCATTGAATTACTCGTCGTTATTGCGATAATCGCTGTGCTTGCTGCGATCCTATTTCCCGTTTTTGCTTCGGCAAAAGTTGCGGCGAAGAAGACGACCGCGATTTCGAACGTGAAGCAAGTCAGTAGCGCCATGCTCATGTACATGAGCGACAACGATGACTACTACCCACGGGGCCGAAGCTGTCACATGTACAGCTCCCTCAATGAGAAGTTCCGCGCGCCTTCATTTAACGACGGCATGAATGAGGGATGCACGCCCGGCGCATTCTATAACTACTTCGACCATTACCAGTGGCAAAAATATTTGATGCCCTACGTCAAAAGCTTGCAGCTCTTCGAAATACCCCTCCGACAAAAGACGCAAACGACTTGGGACACCAACGGAGAACTTCGGGGCAATATTGCGTTGAACCTGGGCTTTACCGGAATTAAGAACACGGATTTCGATGGCACCGTTTCCGGCTTCGGAGACATCGTTCCCTTCACTGGTGGTAACCAAAGCGGCATCCCAAATGTTTCGGAAGCCGCGCTCTTCGTGGATAACGTTCCTAAGACGAACACTCCATTCATCCCCGTTATGGACAAAGTCGAGGCCGGCCAAACCGCAACAAGTACGCTGACGGGCTATCCAGTTTCTTATCGCGAGTTTTGGGCTTTCCGCCTGACCAAGATGACCCCGGCTGAGTGCGTGGCAAATCCACAGCCCAGCAAAGAAGTGGACCTGGGCTTCGTGCCTGCAAACGGCATCACGGTCGGCCGTGCAGACGGAAGCGCCAAGTTCTTCACCGTCGGAAGCTTCTTGTCGAAAACACCGAGGATGAGCGAGTTGCTCACCGGCGGAACGGTGAACGCGAATACCTGTGTCGTGCCGAACATCAGCCAGGGCTACGGCTATAGCGGAACCCTGAACTCGAATATCTCCTACCCCATGTGGGGTTACGGACAGTGAAGGCAATATGGATCCTAGTTCTTGCCTCCCTGGTGATGACTGGATGTGCAAAGTCTGAAGTAACCAACTCAGACATCGACGGCCTCGCGAAGACCTACAGCAACGACTCTTATGAAGATGCAATGCGCAAGGCTGGTCGGGGTGCAGAACTGGAAGAGCAAAAGCGCATGGCCGCGGAACGAGGTCAGGAGGGTGGCCGCTGAAGCTCGCCAATCATGTGTTGAGCCCATTGCCGCTATAATTGAGCCGTGAAGCTAGTCGTGTGCATCGTCCACAACCGGGACAAGAATAAGATCACCGACGAACTCGTCAAGGCGGGCTTTAAGTTCACGATCATCGGCTCTACCGGCGGCTTTCTTCGAGAAGGCAACACCACATTTCTAATTGGTGTGGATGAAGCCGACCTGCCCACGCTCAAGAAGGTCATCGGCCAAAACTGTCAATCGCGCGAGCAGTTGGTTAACGTAATGCCGTTTGAAGCGGCGCCGCCCGGTGCCTTCATTCCCAGCCCGGTCAAGGTTCCGGTTGGCGGCGCCGTAGTGTTTGTGCTGAACGTGGAGAACTTTGAGCGGTTTTGAACTGCCCGCGAATGCGCTGAAAGCAATCGAACGCCTCTCCCGCGACGACTGCCATGTGCATTCCGTGCTGTTGTATGGCAGTAAGGGAGCAGGCAAACAGACCCTCGCCCGAATGCTGGCAAAGAATTGGCTTTCCAACAACGATCCCGAATCGCCCCAGGCCAAGTCTTTTGATAACGATCGAAATGCCGACTTTCTCCTGGTCACTCCGACCGGCCCAAGTCGCTTGATCAAGGAGCCACAGCTCTCACCGCCTAAGGGGCGAGGAGCGCCGGAATTCCAGGGCATTTCCGTGCTGGAGTTCGTACGAACACCGCCCTTGGTTTCAGCCAGAAAGGTGGTGCTGATCGAAGATTCCGAGCGAATGGCGGTCGGCGCTTCCAATCTGCTTCTGAAGTCGCTGGAAGAACCCTACGATTACGTTAAGTTCATTCTCACGACGTCTCGAATCGGTGCCATACGGCCCACTGTTCGGTCGCGGTGCCTGGCGGTCAGTTGCGCGACTCCGGTAACTGGCGAAGACCCAATTGCCCTTTTGGCAGAGGGCGCTCCCGGGCGTATTCAGGAACTTACCAAGGTCGAGGAATCGTGTCGACACCTTTGGAGTTTCGCCGGTTCCCTTCGGAGTCGCCCGAGAATCGAAGCGCTTTTGGCATCGGAAGAATTGAAATCCATCGCCGATTCCCTCCAGAAGGGGTTGGACTTAAATGCCCGATCGGCAAATGCCGAAGCATTGGAATTACTCGCAACCGCCTGCCGGAGTCTCGAACCGGAGTGGCAAAGCGCTCGTGCACAAATGATTGAGGCGCATCGCCGAGTGTTGGGTAATGGACAAGCCGGGATCGTGCTCGATGCCATGTTCACTCGGATCTTCGCCTAGCTTTTCGACACAAAAACCCCGTAAAAGTGTAAAATTTAGGTCGGATACCGGAACTCAAAATGAGACTTGTGCCGTAGTTCTCATAGATTCAAAGGTTCACACGTGATGCTGTTCGCCATTTCAAAAGACAACACCGGACCCACAGTCGATCAGACTGCGCTCTTCGAAAGCATGATGCGCAAGACTCATCGACAGGCGTACAGCCTTGCTTATCGCTTGACCGGCAACTCGGCCGAGGCCGAGGACCTCGTTCAAGAGTCCTTTGTCCGAGCTTTCCGCTTCTTCAGCAAATACGATCCCTCGATGCCATTCTCATCTTGGCTCTATCGGATCATGACGAATGCGCATATCGACTCTGTCCGGCGTAAAGGGAAACTGAAGACCATGAGTCTGGAACAAGGTGGCGCCGATGGCAATACCACCTGGGAAGTTCCCGACCTGGACACTTCACCTGATCGTCAAATGCTCCATGAAGCTCTCGATGAGCAAGTGCAGAAGGCGCTTTCATCGATGACTCCAGAATTTCGAATGGCCGTGCTCCTCGCGGACGTAGAAGGCATGGCGTACGAAGAGATTGCTGAAGTAATGAAAACATCCGTGGGAACCGTTAGATCGAGAATCCACCGAGGTCGCAAGCAGATTCGAAATCATCTTCTGAAGAACGCTCCGCAGACCTATGGAGGCTATCAGAATGAATTGTAAGAGTGTCCAAACCTATCTCTCGGCATACCTCGATGGCGAATTGGGCGGGCAGGAGTCCCTCGAACTTCGAGATCATTTGGGCCAGTGCTCCCACTGTCAGGCTGAAGAGCAGCAACTGAGAAAGCTCAAGCAGCTTTTAAGAGGGTTGCCGCAGTATCAGCC
>JAFAFM010000115.1 GCA_023423495.1 Armatimonadota bacterium | reverse complement strand
GTCTACGGCGAACTCTTTGATCTGTTTGAGGATTACGCGCTAGCTCGGGGGCCGAAGGTAGCTCGGAAACGACTGTTGCAAGTTCGCAAGCCAGACTTGTACGTAAGTCGGGGCAATCCGACTGGCTTCGCGGAGCAGCAGAAAGCCGAACTAGCGCAAGTGTCGGAGGATATTCGAACCGACGACGTGGAGTACGACCGACAAGCGAGGCAGCTTTTGAATGAAGCAGAACTGCGGTTGAGTGGAGAGCTGGGCAAGATCCAGTTACAGTTCGAGACCGAAAAGGCGAACGCGATCGAGAAAGCACAGGTCGACGCTCGACAAGCGATCGAAAAGAGCGGCCGCGACTTCAATCTAAACCTCGGTGAGAACAAATCCGTCCGGGTCGAAGACGTTCCTGCCCGATCTGTCGGCCTGCCCGGGGCAACGCTATCCCCTCCTGACCTCGGACCGATCAAATCCCAGGGCCGTGTGGTCAGCGACACCGAGAGATTGAAGAGTCTCGGACAGCAATTGGAGATTTGGCTGAAAACAAAGGGCTTGGTGCTGTCAAAATCAAGGTCCGGCGTCAGAGACGCCACCGCAGAGTTTAACGAATGGAGAACCACACACCAGCTTGGACGTTAACCGAATTAGCGGCCATGCTGGGCGGACAGGCGTTCGGGAATCCGGAATTTGTCGTTCGCAGCGTCGTACCCGCCGAATCGGATGATGCCGACGGCATTGCCTTCTGCGAGACGCCTAAGTACCTAGAGAAAGCACACTCTCGGCAGGTTGGAGCCCTCATCCTTCCGAGAAGCTTAACCTCCGACCTCAAGCCTTATATCCAGGTCGATCATCCGCGATTGGCCTTCGGCATGCTCCTGGCGATGTCCAAGCGGGAACTTCCGATCCCGTTTGGCATTCATCCGACGGCCGTCGTCGACCCTCAAGCCCAAATCGATCCCAGTGCTTCTGTGGGACCGTATTGCGTTGTCGAGCGAGGGGCGGTCATCAGCGCCGGATGCAGGATTCACGCTTTTTGCTACGTAGGGGAGAATTGCCGGATCGGAAATAACACGGTGCTTTATCCCAGTTGTGTGCTGTATCAAGACGTAACCGTCGGCAAGGGATGCATCTTGCACTCTGGATCTGTCATCGGAGCAGACGGGTTCGGCTTCATGTGGGATGGCCAGCATCAAATGAAAGTGCCCCAAGTTGGAAAAACCAGGTTAGGTGACGACGTGGAAGTCGGAGCGAACTCGTGTATCGACCGGGCCACCGCCGGCGAGACACGGGTCGGAACAGGCACGAAGCTCGACAATATGGTGCAAGTTGCCCATAACGTCGTCGTCGGAGACCACAGTGTTATCGCGGCCCATACAGGAATTGGTGGCAGTACGATTATTGGAACCCGGGCGACGTTCGGCGGTCACTGCGCCGTTGCGGACCACGTCAACATTGCCGAGAATGTCACTTTTGGCGGATCTAGCCAAATTCCGGTGGATATCGACGAACCGGGCGTGTACTTCGGAGCTCCGGCAATCCCAGCGGGTGAAGGCATGCGCGCTTACGCGCTGCGGTCTAAGTTGCCGGAGATGCTAAGCCGAATTCGAGCTTTGGAAAAGAAGATCAAGGAACTCGAAGGCAAATGAATTACTTGCGCCAAACCGTCGCGGACGACGTGCACTTCGAGGGCTTGGGCTTACACAGCGGCGTTCCCGTGAAAGTCACGGTCCGTCCTGGTGAGAAAGGCATCGCCTTTCGAGCGGGTAGCGCTCGTTGGGAAGCCTTTGCTGAGAACGTCACCGACACGACCCGCAGCACTCGACTGGGAGAAGTCGCGACGGTCGAGCACATGATGTCTGCCCTGGCGGGACTGGAAATCACCGACGCCGAGATCGAGGTCGTGGGAGGCGAGATGCCAGCTCTGGATGGCTCCTCCATCAACTTCGTCGACCCCATTGTGGCGGTCGGCTTGGAAAAGGTGGGAGAAGGAGAAGTACACCCGCCGTTCAAGCGAATCTTCATCCAGGAAGAGAAATACAAGATCGCTATCGCCAAGGGAGAGGGACATTGGCAGTACACCTACGACCTAGGAGATCGCTGGCCAGGTCAGCAGACCTTCGAATCGTTCAGCGTTCCGTTGGAATACAAGCGGGAGATTGCCCCGGCCAGAACCTTTGCATTAGTAGAGGAAATCCCGATGGTTCTCCAGATGGGATTGGCTAAAGGGCTAGACCAAGAAACGGCGCTTGTACTTGGCATTGAAGGGTACAAGAATGATCCAAGATTTGAGGATGAGCCCGCTCGGCATAAGCTGCTGGACTTGATAGGAGACCTCTATTTGTCAGGAATTCCGGTTCGATTCTTGAATGTATCAGCCGAACGGAGCGGGCACGCTTCAAATGTTAGGGCGGCCGCTCAACTCAGGCAATCGATCGGAACACTGGCCTAAAGCTTCCGATACGTATCACGATCCATCTCTCTGACTTCCAATGTGATCGATACTTCTTTGTTGTCGAGAGACATCTCGAAATGCGATTTGAGTTCCTCGCACATTCCATCTGCAATCCGTTTTCTTAAGTCGAAATCTCGGCCCGCGAGGATCGCAACAGTGCAATGCGCGAATCCAGGAGGCGCTCCGGCTCCCATCGCCCAATTGGATCGCAGAAGATGGTATGCCTTAACGGACTCTGATGCCACTGTGTCAAACGAGCTGAGCTTCGACACCAATGCCTCAAGAATGTCTGGAATGTTGGCATTCTCCGGAAGGTCGGCCGTGGTCTCCAAGTGGATGTGAGGCATATGACTATTCTTGACTACGGGAGTTGATCCCAGTAAGGTTACCAGTAAGAATTCTTACCAGGTAGTGGAATGAGCCTCGCGGGTTGATCCCGGCGAGGAAATAGATGAAGATGGGTATGAAGGCGCCAGCGGCACTGGCACTTACGTTGGTTGGTGGTTATGCTTCTGCAAGCATCACGGCGTTGACGGCAATTCCGATTGCCGACATTCTAGGGCATCGAGAGGTCGTGGTCGGCTATTTGGCCTTCGGAAATGAAAACCGGGTCGACAAGAAGATTTATCACTACGGGTACGTGACTGTAGGAATCGGGGACTTCGCCGAAATCGCCTATGGCGACGATCTTGAGAAGGGCCAGACAACCCACTTCAAGGTGAAGCTACTGGAAGGCGACAATTACATGCTGAGCGCCGGTGCGATGAACTACGAGGGTAAGGGCATCCAAGCCGATTACTTCGTCGCTGGCCGCTACGACTGGAACAACGCGCGCTTCCACTTCGGCTATCTCAAGAACGATGAACACCGCGGGTTTTTTGGCGTGGACTTCCCCATTTTCGGAGATTGCACCGGTAGCTTGGAATGGATCACGGGACCAGGCGCATATGGATGGGCAACGCTGAACGTGCCCGTGAAACAGCTGCCCGGATTTAATCTTTGGCTAGGAGCCGGTATCCCGTCGGATCGGGACGCGCAGGGTCTGCAATACACCTTGGGCTTCTGGTACGGATTCAAGCTCTAAGCCGACGCGACGCGGGATTCAAATTGGGGGGACCACATCGTGGCTCCCCTCTTCTTACTTTTCTCGAATGACCGCGCCCCAGTCCGGTCGGAACGTGTCTCCATTGGAAAGTTCACGGACTGAACCTCGGATCGCGGTGTGGGACCGGCCGAGCACAATTTCGTAGCGTTTTCCGTCTTTCTCAGCGGTGACGATCTGCGTTACGCGTCTTCCTAGTCGACCCGCAAATACCTCGTGGCGCTGCACGTCGATGACCCGGAACCCCTCATCCGCGACCGGCATCGTCACACATAAAGCAATGGGAAGCAAACTTAGCATGGTTTCATGATCGTACGGCATCGAGGTCCAGGCCGCCAACGAATCCCGTTGAAACTAATATATTTGCGGATACGGACTGCGACCTTTGGTGCCACGTAGGTATACAGTCAAATCGAAATACGCCTGAGCGGTACCCTTATTGATCAGAGTTCACAGGAGTCAGACAAGCTAAACAAAATGGAAACCACACTCGTTCTTATCAAACCCGGCGGAGTTCAGCGCAACCTCATCGGCGAAATCACGCGCCGAATCGAAGCCCGCGGTCTTAAGGTTGTCGGCCTCAAGTTGGTGCAAGCCGAGCGCGCTACGGTAGAGGAGCATTATGGCGAGCACCGCGGCAAGGGATTTTTTAACGACGTTGTCGATTATCTGAGCTCCGGACAAGTGGTGGCCATGGCGGTGCGCGGCACCAACGCCACCCGAGCGATTCGGACCATGATGGGAGCGACGAATCCCCTAGAGGCTGAACCCGGCACGGTCCGAGGCGACTTTGCTCTTACGATCGATGATAATTTGACTCACTCGAGCAGCGATCCCGATGCGGCCGCCCGCGAGCTCGGGCTGTGGTTCCCAGAAGGCATCATCGAGTAAGCACGGATTTTCCATGGGCGGGTTATCTTGAACTCGCCCATATTCACATCCGCTTCTCTACAATCACCAAATAGGAACCTCTTTTCTCCCATGGGGGTACCTTTTCCATATGTGGCGATGCCTTGGCTTAGCGGTGCTTGCGCTGATCATGTGCGCCTGCTCGCCAGAGGTCGAATCCGGCCGCCCGGTTCTTCGTGTATCCAACTGGGGTGGAGCGGGGGACGACAGCGACTATGACCGCCAAGTCCAACAGCTATACCGACAGTTCGGGGAAGAAAACGACTGCGAAGTCCGCATCGAAGGCATTCCCGGGTCGGGTGAATATGTCCAGAAGATGGTGCTTAACCATGTGGCTGGAACCATGCCGGACGTGATGGTTTTAGACGCCTCAAGCGCCGCGATCTTCATCAATAACGGCGTCCTCAGCGACCTCACTCCGCATATCAATGGCGACCCCGAATTCAAGCTCGAAGACTATTATCCAAACGTCGTCGACATCGCCCGCCGCGGGTCAAAGATCCATGCTATCCCTGGGGACTTCACCCCCATGGTCATGTACTACAACAAGGATTTGTTCGACAAGGCCGGCGTCCCTTACCCAACCGCTGACTGGAACTTTGAGAAGTTTCTGGAGACCGCCAAAAAGCTCACAATTCGGGATCGGTCTGGCAAGGTGACCCAGTATGGCTTTTCCTTTTCTACGTGGATGCCAGCCTGGGTTATGTGGCTCTGGAACAATGGCGGGGATGTGCTTACTCCCGATGCGAAGCGGGCGACGGGCGTTTTCGATAGCCCGGAGAACGTCGAGACAGTTTCTTTCCTACGCGATTTGATCGTCAAGCATAAAGTCGCACCTGCCCTCAGCGAAGTTGCCTCCATGGGGGTGGATCTCTTTGCCAATGGGCAGGCCGCAATGGTGATCAACGGGCATTGGGCCATGGTGGGCTACAAGAATGCGCCGAAGGATGCTCAGGGGCGGCCAAAAATCGATTGGAAGCGGCTGGGCGTTGTCGCTCTTCCCCACAACACACCACAGTCGCACACCGTTATGTATGAGGCTGGCTTCGCTATCCCCGCAAAGGCGAAAAATCCAAAGTTGGCCTGGGAATACGTCAAATACTGGTCGAGCGAACGCCTGCAGAAGGTCTATAACGCCAGCGGGATTGCGGTCTGTGCCCGGAAGGATGTAAGCGAGGCACGGGCGACGGATCCGGTCGAACAGCAATTCCTGGACATCGTGCCTTCCGCTCGGAAGCCATATGGCTCTTGGGTTGAGGGTTATGAGTTCGTCGAGAAGCGGGGGGAAGATGCGCTGAAGAGCATTCTCAATAACAATCGGGACGTAAAGGCGGCGCTCACATATGCCGCTCAACGGATCGATAAGGAGTTTGCCAAGCGGTGACGCGGACCCTCAAAGAGAGTCGCATGGGATGGCTGTTCGTTGCGCCCGCCACTTTCCACCTGCTCATCTTCGCCATTATCCCCATGGCGTACGCCTTCATCATCAGTCTATACAAGTACCAAATCTTTCGCGAGAATCCAGAATTCACTGGATTAAAAAATTACTCCCTGGCACTGACCGAAGAGCCGTTCCTCAACTCGCTGTGGCAGTCGTTCCGCTTCGCGGCCCTGAGCGTGCCTTTGGGCATGATCCTGGCATTGCTCATTGCTTTGCTGGTCAACCAAAAGCTGCGAGGCATGGCGATCTTCCGAACTCTCTTCTACATCCCAGCCATTTCGTCTGGGGTTGCCATTGCGATGCTCTGGACGTATGTGTTCCTTCCCGACACTGGAATGATCAACATGGCGACCGCGCTCTTTGGAATCGAGAGCGTGGACTTCCTCAACCGGACCGAGTGGGCGATGTACGCCTTGGTATTCATGTCGATGTGGGTCGGGTTAGGGCCAAGGATGGTGCTGTTTTTGGCGGGCCTCATCAATATCCCGCAATCCCTGTATGAAGCTGCACAAATCGACGGCGCATCAAATTGGCGGCAGTTTTGGAAAGTCACGCTGCCGATGCTCGTCCCGACTACGTTCTTCGTCATGGTGACGTCCACCATCGGCGCGATGCAGGTCTTCACCCCGGTGTACATGATGACCAAGGGCGGGCCCGAGGAGTCCACCGATGTGGTTGGCTACCACATTTATAACGAAGCCTGGGTGAACTTCAACACCGGCCTTGCATCTGCCAAATCCTTCGTTCTCCTGGCGATCATCATCCTCATTTCCATCTTCCAATTTCGACTCATGCGAAATCAAATGCAGGGGTACAGCGCATCGTGACGTGGCTTAAGAACCCTTGGTTGCATCGTGCATTTGGGCTGCTCTTGCTCATCGTCGGCTTGGCGCTCCTGCCCTTGTTCCTGACGGGCTATGAAAAGTCCTCCGACCCCGCCGACCATCGGCTTAACGTCGTCCTCATCGGTGCGGCCGTGCTTGTGGGGCTGGCCGGGTTGTGTACGCTTCTGAGCGCCGGGGTCAAAAAAGGGCTTTCCTACACTCTTCTGATCTCAATCGCTGCCTTCCTCATGGCTCCGTTCGTGTGGATGGTGCTCATTTCGCTCCATCCCAGCAAGACTCCAATTCCGCCGATCGCCGAGTTGATTCCCAAAGCGGTGGCAAAGGATGCGAATGATCAGCCCATCATGGTTCCGGGCCCCGACGGTCAGCCGATCGAGAAGGTCGAAGTGAAGCCGCGTTGGGACAACTATGACTTCGTCTTCAATCATGAGAATCTGCCCGTCAAGAGATTCTTTTTCAACACGGTTTTCGTGACATTCGCTGTCGTCCTTGGGCAACTCTTTGTCACATCTTTAGCGGCCTATGCGTTTGCCCGGCTGAGATTTAAGGGTCGTGAACCCTTGTTCATTCTCTTCCTAGGCTCAATGATGTTTGCTGGCCCGGTCACCCAGATCCCGGTCTATCTTTTGATTCGGAATCTTGGATGGCTGGACACGTACTGGGCTCTTATCATTCCTGGAGTCTCTTCTGCGTTTTCGGTGTTCTTGTTGAGGCAGCAGTTCCTGTCGATCTCACCGGAGCTCGATGAAGCAGCACGCATCGACGGAGCCGGGGAGTTCAGGATCTACTCTCGCATCATATTGCCGCTAAGCAAGGCGGCTTTGGCGACCGCCGGAACCTTTACATTCTTTGGCGTGTGGACCGACTTCTTCAATCCATTGATCTACACGAACAGCACGGAAATGCGGACGTTGGAGGTGGGCCTTTCAATCTTTAAGAACAGCTACGGAGGCACCAACTGGCCCTTGCAAATGACCGCTGCGGTAATTGTGATGCTGCCCTTGCTAATTGTGTTCCTGTTCGCTCAACGGTACTTCGTGCGGGGCGTCATGCTCGGCAGTATCAAGTAGCTTCAGACCCCGGCCATCATGCGCACCAGGCGATCCTCGGTAGCATCTGCGCTCATCACTTCACCGACCATTCGGCCCTCCCGAAATACCAGGATTCGGTCGGCCAGTTTGATGAGTTCGGGAAGCTCGCTGCTGACCATGAGAATGGCCTTTCCGGCTTCGGCAAGCTTCCAGAGGATTTCGTGGATTTCCGCTTTCGCCCCGATGTCCACACCCCGCGTGGGCTCGTCCACCATCAAGATGTCACACTCGGCCGCCAGCCACTTGGCCAGCACAACCTTCTGTTGATTTCCTCCCGACAAGCCTCCGGTTAGAGTCTCGGTGGTTGGGGCTTTGACCCGCAACCGGTCAAAGTAGTCTTGCGCGAGGGATCGTTCCCTTCGAAAATCGACGAATCCGCCTTGAGCGAGGGTGGGCAAAACCGGCAGCGTTTCGTTCTCGCGAATGCGCATTCCGAGTACCAGCCCATGGCGTTTTCGGTCCTCCGGCACTAAACCGATCTTGCGCCGAATAGCTTGGCGCGTTTTGCCAAGGCTCATCGGGGTTCCGTGAGTTTCAACTAGGCCGGTAGCCAAGGGATCCAATCCAAAGAGCGCTTCCAGAATCTCTGTGCGACCGGCGCCGACGAGTCCGGCAAATCCCAATATTTCGCCCTCTCGGAGTTCGAAGCTGACGCCGCTAAACTTCCCTGGACTTGCCAGGTCCTTAACGCGCATGGCCACGGATCCCAAGCTGCGTTCCCCCGCCGACTTAACATCGATCTCGCGTCCAATCATCGTGGCGACAAGCGAATCGTGGTCAAATTCCGTTACTGGACGTGTCGCAATATGTTTGCCGTCTCTTAGCACCGTGATGGTGTCGCAGAGCCGAAAGATTTCGGGCATGCGGTGTGACACGTAGATGCAAGTCACGCCATCCGCCTTCAATTGGTCGATGAGTTCAAAGAGTCGCTCGGACTCCAAATGGGAGAGGGAGGATGTCGGCTCATCGAAGATCAGAATTCGTGCGCCCTTTGATACCGCGCTAGCAATCTGGACGAGCTGCTGCTGGGCGACCGAGAGTGCACCCAGCATCGTCTTGGGGTTAATGGACGCACCAACCGCAGCCAGCGCAACCTTGGCTCGCTTCTCCATTTCTGCTCGGTCGACGAACATGCCTTTTCGGGGATAGGTGCCTAGGCAGAGGTT
>JAFAFM010000045.1 GCA_023423495.1 Armatimonadota bacterium | reverse complement strand
GGCAAGCTGGATTCCTACACGATCAAACGCCGGAAATTTGGGTTCAGTCCCCCGGAGTTGGGAGAGTTTCACATCTCGATCGCCTTCACAAGCCTGGCTCAACTCGACGCCGCATTCATGGTTGCCGCAACCCGTGACGAGTCCATCGAACATCTGCACCGTGCAGTGTATTCGCGAGTCATCAACTTCAAGTCTGCGCTTTATAGGTCTTTTCCTGATGAAGTGCGTGTATCTTGAAACCAAAGTTCTAACGAGTGCGTTATAAAGAGAGTAAGGTCATTTGATAGTCTTACACTCAAGAACAAATGCGATTTGATAAGTTAACGTTAAAAGCCCAGGAAGCTGTCCAGGAAGCCCAATCCCTAGCCGAAAGATTCAAGCACTCGACCGTTGATGTTGAGCACTTGCTCCTGGCCCTGCTGGCTCAAGGGGACGGAACGGCTAAACCACTTCTGGAGAAGTTAGGAGTGGACTCCGGCGTTGTCCGAGTCCAGGTTGAAAAGGACCTGGAAGAAATGCCCAAGGTAACTGGCGGCACAAATTACGGCGGAACGATCGGCACGCGATTATCGAAGATTTTCACTGATGCATTTTCGATCGCTGATGATCTAAACGACGAGTTTGTTTCGACTGAACACATGCTTCTGGCGGTCGCCGAGGAGCCTGGCACTGCTGGCCGGATTTTGCGTTCAAACGGAGTATCCCGAAAGGATTTGGAGACGGCGGTTGAAGATTTGCGGGGCGGTCGGAGAGTCACCTCACAAACGGCCGAACAAAACTACCAAGCGCTCGAAAAGTACGCCGTCGACCTAACCGCTCGGGCGAGGATGAACAAACTTGATCCGGTTATTGGTCGGGACGAAGAGATTCGACGGGTTATACAAGTTTTAAGTCGCCGAACCAAGAACAATCCAGTTCTGATCGGTGAGCCCGGGGTGGGGAAGACTGCCGTCGTCGAAGGGCTGGCCCAGCGCATTGTCGGAGGTGATATTCCCGAGGGGCTGCGTGGCAAATCCATCATGAGTCTGGACTTGGGAGCCATGCTCGCGGGGGCCAAGTACCGCGGCGAATTTGAGGACCGACTCAAAGCTGTCTTGGATGAGATCAAGAATGCGAACGGGCAGATTATTCTCTTTATCGACGAGCTCCACACCCTCGTAGGCGCCGGAAAGGCAGAAGGCGCCTTGGATGCCGCCAACATGCTCAAACCCATGCTGGCTCGAGGGGAGCTACGTTGTGTAGGAGCCACTACTCTGAAGGAGTACCAACTCTACATCGAGAAGGATAAAGCGCTGGAGCGCCGGTTTCAAATGGTCATGGTCGGCGAGCCGACGGTCGAGGAAACGATCAGCATTCTCCGAGGGCTCAAGGAGCGATACGAGATCCATCACGGAGTGCGCATTACGGATTCTGCAATTGTCGCCGCAGCAACCCTCAGCAATCGATACATCAGCGACCGATTTTTGCCGGACAAAGCCATCGACTTGGTAGATGAAGCGGCATCCCGACTGAAGATCGAGATCGATAGTGTGCCTGCGGAGATCGACGAGGTCGAGCGGCAAATGCGGCAGCTGGAGATCGATCGCGAGGCGCTCAAGAAGGAGGAAGACGATGCTTCCCGAGAACGTCTGAGCCAAACCGAAAAACGACTTGCCGAGTTAAGTGAGAAATCCAGCGGTATGCGGGCCATTTGGCAGACCGAAAAAGAGAAAATCGAGCGGGTCCGTAAGCTCAAGGAGGAGATTGACGATCTCCGAGCGCAATTCCAGCAGGCAAGTGATTCTGGCGATTACGCAAAGGCCGCAGAAATCCAGCACGGACGTATGCCTGAACTGAATCAGAGTCTGCAAGAAGAGACTTCCGAGCTTGAGCGAATCCAAGAAGGCGGAAAAATGCTCAAGGAAGAGGTAGACAGCGAAGACATCGCCGAAGTCGTGAGCAAGTGGACGGGCATCCCGGTAAGCAAGCTCCTCCAAGGTGAGATGCAGAAGCTGCTTTCCATGGAAGAATTCTTGGAGAACCGAGTGGTCGGCCAGTCGGAAGCGCTTCGGGCGGTTTCCGATGCAGTCCGGCGTTCTCGATCGGGCCTAAGTGATCCCAATCGTCCCATCGGTTCCTTCCTGTTCCTCGGGCCAACGGGCGTCGGCAAGACGGAGACGGCACGTGCTTTGGCTGAGTTCATGTTCAACGACGAGAAGGCTATAGTCCGCATCGACATGAGCGAGTATCAGGAGAAGCACTCAGTGGCTCGGTTGATCGGCGCGCCCCCGGGATATGTGGGATATGAAGAAGGTGGCCAGCTGACGGAGGTCGTCCGACGCCGGCCGTACGCCGTCGTGCTTCTCGACGAAGTGGAGAAGGCACATCCTGAAGTCTTCAACGTCCTGCTGCAGCTTCTCGACGACGGGCGGCTTACAGACGGACAGGGAAGGACGGTGGACTTCAAAAACACCGTTGTGATCCTCACCAGTAACTTGGGCTCGCACAACTACGCCGATCCGGTAACAGCTGGTGATGACTGGGAACAGACAAAGGCGAAAGTGATGGATGAAGTTCGACTCTTCTTCCGCCCGGAGTTTGTTAACCGTCTCGATGATGTTATCGTCTTCAGGTCCCTAACAGCAACTGATATAAAGCAGATCGTGAGGATCCAGTTGGGTCAGCTGATGAAGCGACTGGATGATCGTCGGATTCACCTGG
The DNA here is from genome assembly GCA_023423495.1 of Armatimonadota bacterium. Classification (GTDB taxonomy): domain Bacteria; phylum Armatimonadota; class Fimbriimonadia; order Fimbriimonadales; family Fimbriimonadaceae; genus 55-13. The sequence goes on along the minus strand of JAFAFM010000045.1, from coordinate 2,415 downwards.
AACTTACCGAGGAAGCGTACTTGCACCTTGCTACTGCAGGGTTTGATCCCGTGTATGGCGCGCGGCCGCTAAAGCGGGCGATTCAAACGGAGATCATGAACCCTCTAGCTCAGCAGATCTTGTCCGGAGCGATTCGAGATGGCTCATCGGTAACGGTCGATTACCGGGAAGGCGACTTCGCCTTCAATACCACGGATGCAGCTCGGGCGTAATGGCCCGAGCAACAGCCTTAGGCTTCGACCGGAATTCCGGAAAGCGACTCGGACACAGTAATGCGCCGACCGTGGAAAAGGCTGTGGTTGCCCTCTCTGATGGCTCGGTCGAGCAAGCTCTCCTCGACCTGAACAAGGGCATAACCTCGATCTACAAACAATTCGATCTTGCCCGGCCGAAATGCGGCAAGGTGTGCAGCAAGCGCCTCGGCAGTGTCCGATCCAATTAGATTCCCCACATGCAAGTACTTAACCATCTCGTTCCCCTTCAATGCGCTCTGTCGAGTAGTTGATTGTCTTCAGGCTGTATCAAGCAGTTTGGACGGATGAACTTGAAAAAACGGCCTTATCACCATTCTATGCCCGAAAGTAAGTTTTTGTTCGGAAATCATAAAAAAAGAATAAAGATGGATAGATACGATATGGGCGACCGGTGAACCCTCTGGAGCGGCCAGCCTAACCGAATTCGATATACTTAACGGCATGTCCTGGGAAGCCGACGACCGTCTCAAGGAAGAATGCGGAGTTCTTGGCGTCTACACCCCCGGACAGGATGCGGCTCCAGTTGCCTTTTTTGGCCTTTTTGCGCTTCAACATCGCGGGCAAGAGTCGGCAGGGATTGCCGTAAGCGATGGTTCAACCGTCCGCATGCACAAGGATATGGGCCTGGTCAATCAGGTGTTTTCCCCCGACACGCTGAGGGCGATGCCGGGTTCGATGGCGGTCGGTCACACTCGCTATTCCACCACCGGCGCCTCGGTGTTAAGAAACGCTCAGCCGATTTACTGCCAAAGCTTGGTCGGCGACATAGCAGTCGCACATAACGGCAACCTGATAAACGCCAAGGAGCTTCGAGAGGAGATGGAGCAGGAAGGGGAGATGTTCGACTCCACTTCGGATTCCGAACTCCTTGCCCGCATTTTGGTAAACAACTTGCCAGATGGCGTCGAAAAAGCGGTTTCGGAAGTGATGCGTCGATGCCGTGGCGCCTACAGCGTGACGGTCCTCACGCCGAAGCTGTTATTTGGTTTTCGGGATCCTTGGGGCATCCGTCCACTTTCCGCCGGAAAGCGCGGCGATGGGTTCATGGTTGCCAGCGAATCCTGCGCTTTCGAGCCTGTAGGCGGTAAGGCGGACAGGGAGCTGGAGCCCGGTGAATGCGTCGTCATCGATCGATCGGGCATGCGTTACTTCATGGGTTGCGACGCTCCCCGCCAAGCGATGTGCCTATTCGAATTCATCTACTTCGCTCGTCCGGATAGCAATATGTACGGCACGAGCTTGTACTCAGCGCGTGAGCGAATGGGCGAAAACCTTGCGAAGGAGCACCCAGTAGAGGCGGACATCGTGGTGCCCGTACCGGACAGCGGAATTCCCGCCGCTCTTGGCTACAGCCGCCAAAGTGGCATTCCTTATCGTGAGGGAATGATGAAGAGCAGATACATTCATCGCACCTTCATTCAGCCCGACCAGTCGATGCGTGAGATGGGCGTGAGGATGAAGCTCACGCCGTTGGTCGATCACATCCGCGATCAGCGAATTGTGCTCGTCGATGATTCGATTGTAAGAGGCACGACCACCAAGCAGATTGTAAAGCTGATGTTCGAAGCCGGAGCAAAGGAAGTCCATGTACGCATTACGGCACCGCCCATCAAATTCCCCTGTTTCTACGGGATCGATATGGCAAGCAAAGGTGAACTTGCGGCGGCGGTAATGAGCATTCCTGAGTTGTCGGAATACATTGGCGCCACCTCATTGGGCTACCTCTCGATTGACGGGGCGGTTGCGGCGGTAGGTCCCGGACGAGAGAACTTTTGCCTTGCCTGTTTCAACGGCGACTATCCGATCCCGGTGAGCCTCAACCAAAAGAAGCACGCGTTCGATGAGCCGCCCGACGTTGGTCAATTCGCCGGTGTCTCTTCTGGCCAACTCCGTCTTCTCGAGGACTAGTTCCACGGACATGATTGTCCTCTTCTTTTTTGCTGCGGTCGCAGGCGGAGCCGTCGCCGCGATCGGCGGATTCGGTATTGGCAGCATATTGACGCCAACGGTTGCGTCGGCCCATCCTGCAAACGTGGCCGTTGCGGTTGTGGCGATACCGCATTTCGTTGCTACGGCCGTGCGCTTGTGGCTGGTACGGGAACACATTGACTGGCAACTACTCATGTCTTTCGGTGTGATGAGTGCGGTGGGCGGAATCTTG
>JAFAFM010000042.1 GCA_023423495.1 Armatimonadota bacterium | reverse complement strand
AACAAGGACGACGCGCTTCCCCTTGAGCCGATCCAATTTCCGACTCAGCATCGCCGCAACCGGAGCGGCGCCCGCCCCCTCAACCACGCCCTTTTCAAGCTCAAGCAGCTTCAGAATAGCTAGGGCAATCTGCGATTCATCCACCAGCACGACGTCATCCACGAGTGGACGGGCAATATCAAACGCGTTCGCCCCGACACAAGGAACTGCTAAGCCATCGCCGAGGGTCGGCTGCACGTCCGCGGTGACTGGGTGGCCCGCTTCCAGCGCGGCAGTGTAGGAAGCTGCGTGAGCGGGCTCGACACCGATCAACTCAGTGCCCGACCGCATTGTTTTGATCGCCATGCCTAAGCCGGCGATCAGACCGCCTCCACCAATCGGCACGACGACGGCATCCGGATCAGGCACTTGATCCAAGATCTCCAGGCCAAGGGTGCCCGCGCCAGCAATTACTTCTGGACCATCGAACCCATGAACATACGTTTGCCCCTCCCGTGCGGCGATCCGGTCGGCCTCTTCTTTAGATTCGGCGATGTTCTGCCCGGTCAGCACGACTCGGGCGCCCAGTTGCCGACATCTTTCTTGCTTCACCAACGGTGCAAAAAGAGGCATACAAACCGTCACCGGTATGTCCAAATCACGGCCATGGTGAGCTAGCGCGAGCGCATGGTTTCCAGCACTGGCGGCGATTACGCCTTTGGCCCGTTGGTCTTCTGGTAGCAGGAGCAAGGCATTTCGAGCTCCGCGTTCCTTGAAGCTGCCGGTTCGTTGGAGATATTCAAGCTTGGTAAAGACGTGACAATCGAAAAGCTCGCTAAGCCAGGCCGACTCCTTACAGGGAGTCCTGAGGATTCCAGGTTCGATTCGGCCCCGGGCAGCGACGATCTCTTGGAATGTAACCGCCATCATTTCCCCACCGCCGACTTCAACTCCCAGGCACGGGCATTTTTGGCCCACTTCACGATAATGTCGCGCTCGCCGGTGGATGGCATTACGCATGAAGTCACATGTCCAAGCCCCCGATCCATAAACACTTCGACACTCGTCCGGTCGAGGTAGATGGTTAGGTCGAATTCAGCGCCTTCTGGCCGGTGTGAAATGGTGCCCAGATCTCCGACAGGGAGCTTTCCGGGAAGGTAGCGAATTTCCAGTCCTCCAATCTGAACTAGACCATCGTTGCCGCTCGGCAACACGACTCTCAATTCAAGCAACTCCGAGTCGGTTTTGGCGGAAGCGGTATTGCCGTCCGCAGATTTGGTCCATGAGATCTGCTTGCCCCGCAGCTTCTCAAGTTCCTTGACTGGTGTCGTCGCAAGTCTCGGTGTTGCGTAACTCGTCAATAGTTTGAGCTCTCGGGGAAGGCTCATCTGTTGGTTGAAGGGCATGCCGGGATACTTGCCGCCCCTCATCCACGAGATTTGAATTCGGCGGTTTTTCGGTTCGTCGGAAAACGTCTGCGCGGCATAGTCATTTTTGCCGAAGCCATTCAGGAGCGGCTTGCCATCGGGAACAAACTTGTAGCCGTCAAACTCGCCCATCAAGTAGTGGCCAGATGCTCCCCAGAACACCCATTTCTTATCCTTGGGGTCGCCGTCGACCGGCAACTCAAAAAGGTCCGGACATTCACTCGAACCAAGAATTGCTACATCACCCGTGCGGCTCCAGTTCTTAAGGTCGGGAGACCGGAACAGGGCAAACCGGTCACCATCCAAGTACAGCGCCATGATCCAGGCTTTGGTGGGCTCATGCCAGAACACCTTGGGATCCCGGTTCTCTGCTTCGATATGAGCAAGTATTGGGTTGGTCGTGAGCTTCGTAAACGCTCTGCCGTCAGGAGAGTAAGCCAAGCCTTGAGTGAACTTCACGCCCTTGCTAGCTTCATTGGTACCGCCCGCCGCTGTGTAGAGCAATACAAGCGGAGGATTGTTTTTGGAACCTAGACCCGAAGTGTTCTTCCAATCGACCACGGCGGAGCCGCTGAACATTGTGCCCGAAGCATCTGGTTCCAATGCGTTCGGAAGGTGCTTCCAGTGCACAAGGTCCTTGCTCACCGCATGACCCCAGGTCATGTTTCCCCACTCTGTACCAAAGGGGTTGTGTTGATAGAAAAGGTGATATTCGCCCTTGTAGAACACCAACCCGTTAGGATCGTTTAGCCACCCTTTCGGAGCCGTGAAGTGGTACTGGGGGCGGAACGGTTCATTCATGAGTTGCGGCGAGGTCATGAGCGCAGCAAGAGCCAACGATATCACGCCCTATTCAACCTGATTATCACTTCCCGTTATTGGGGAAAGGGAATTCCAACGGCGCTGCACACGTTATAATCTGTCATGCGGCAAATAACCCGACTATCTCTGATTTCCGCTGGATTGGCTCTCGGCGTAAGCGCTCTTGCCTCCGGTGGTATCGGCCCAGGATCGCCTGCACCGAAACTCGACGTTAAGACTTGGTACAAGGGAACTCCCGTCAAGCAGCTCGACCCCAACAAGACGTACGTTGTCGAATTCTGGGCGACTTGGTGTGGGCCCTGCATCCAAACCATCCCCCACGTAACCGAACTCGCCAAGAAGAATAAGGATGTGACCTTCATCGGAGTCAGCATCTGGGAAGAGGACGAAGGAACGAAGATCAAAGATTTTGTCGCGAAGATGGGCGATAAGATGGACTACAACGTTGGGTATTCCGGCAACCAGACCGGCATGTCCCAATCATGGATGGAGGCAGCTGCTCAAAACGGAATCCCATCCGCATTCATCGTGAAAAACGGCACCATTCAGTGGATCGGCCACCCCATGAACATGGACAAGCCTCTTGCTGAAGTCAAGGCTGGCACCTTCGATCTGAAAGCTTTCAAAGTGCAATTCGATAAGGAAGCTGAAGCTACTCGAGCGCAAATGGCGGCTCGGGCAGAAATGACCGCGGCTAGCAAGCTCATCACGGAGGGCAAGTTCGCTGAAGCCAAGACCAAGATCGACGCCCTTGAGAAGCAGTATCCAACGATGAAGGCATCGCTGGACAACCTTCGATTCAGCATGCTCGCTAAGCAGGATCCAGCCGCTTGGGATGCCAAGGCTAAGCAAATGGCCGCTTCCAAAAATCAGATGCAGCTCCAGGCTCTGATCGCATTCGCCATGAACCAGACTCGCGCTGGTGGCGATGTTGCTCTTGGAACTAAGGCGATGGACTATGCTCTCGACGCGGCGGAAGAGAATGACCTTCTCACGTTCTACAACGGTGCCTCCTTCTTCAATGCTATCAAGGAATACAAGAAGGCTCTAGTTTGGGCAGACAAGGCCGTTGCCGCAATCCCTACCAGCCAGTTCAAGGACAATGAGCAGGCTAAGACCGCCATCAAGAAGCTTCGCGACGACGTCGCGGCCAAGGCAAACGCGGGTTAATCCGCCTCTCTTCAATCGGTCCGAATTTTCGAGTTCGGACCGATCCCTTCAATCCATCGAGTAATTCCGCGTCTTTGGACGTCAGAATAGAACGATGATCACCGCAATGCTTGCTGCTGTCTGCCTCCAGACACCGGCCGCGCCACCCAAAGGCGCAATTGTTCTCTTTGATGGAAAGGACTCTTCTGCTTGGGTTCAAGCAAATAAAGAACGCACCCAATGCAAGTGGAACATCGTCGACGGCGCTTTGGAGGTCAATCCCTCGACCGGCAGTATCCGAACTAAGGAAGAATTTGGAGATTTCAAGCTCCACATCGAGTTCTGGATTCCCAAGCTGCCCGATGCCAAAGGGCAAGCCAGAGGCAACAGTGGCGTTTACAGCCACGGCCGCTATGAGGTTCAGGTCTTAGACAGCTTCGAGAACCCAACGTACAAATTCGGTGGTGTTGGTGCACTGTACTCACAGAAAGACCCGGACAAGAATGCGACCAAGCCCCCGGAGCAGTGGAACACCTACGACATCGATTTCAAAGCCCCGCGGTTCGAAGCTGATGGCAAGGTGAAGTCCCCGCCGATCATTACGGTGGTCCATAACGGAATCACGATCCACGATAAGGTCGCCATCACCGTCTACTTCGAGGACGCTCTCAAGAATGAGGACTGGCGCAAGCTAGGCAAGGGGCCGATTCTGCTTCAGGATCACGGGCAGAAGATCAAGTTCCGTAACATCTGGATCGTTCCAAGCAAGTAAGCCATGGAGCTGGTTGTCCGACCCTACGAACCTCGGGATATCGAAGGATTCTGGCGGGTCGGAGACCTAACTTATAACAGCGGCCAGACGACCCCGCTGGAAAACCGGACATTCAAAAATCGCCGTGGTTTTGTCGGTGAACTTGACGGAGAAGTCCTCGGCATTTTCAGCGTGGTGGATTTCACGTGCAATCGTGGTCCCGATACAGTGCTTAAGTGTGCGGGAATTGCCGGAGTGGCCGTATCCCCCGCACATCGGCATCTTGGTGTCGGCAGCAAAATGATGGCTTGGGCGATTCCGCACCTGAAAGCCGAAGGCTATCAGATGGCTTCACTGTACGGATTTCGCGAGAGCTTTTACCGCAAGGCCGGATATGAAGTTTGCGGACTGCGATTGGAACTCACGGTGCCTTCCCATAGGTTTCCGCGCGTCAAGCCGAATTTTCCAGTCCGTACGTTAGCCTGGACTGAGCACGCCCAGCTCCAAGCCTGTCACGAAGCATTTGCTGCTCGTTACTCAGGAATGAACATACGGACGGATGCGCATTGGGGTCGTGTGCTGGATGACAAGAAGACGATTTACGCCGTCGGCGATCCGGTTGAGGCCTATGCCATCGTTCAGCACGACTGGGATTTCTGGGTGAACCAAAGGATCAATGAGGTTGCCTGGAGCACCATTACGGGCTACGAATCGCTTGTTGCGGTTTTAAGCCAGATCTCCATCAACAAAACGTCGCTGACGTGGTACGAGCCGTCGGATTCGCCTTTCCTGCAAATGTATACCGACCAGGGAATCACCGCTACTTCGATGCGGCCTATCATGTACCGGCTTCTGGATGTGCCCGGCGCTTTTCAAGCTTTGCGGCCAACCCAGAGCGGAGCCTTTTCGATGGAAGTGAGCGATCCGCTTATTCCAGAGAACAACGGCCCTTGGCGATTCGAGAGCGACGGCCAGTCCGTCAATTGCTCAAGAGTCGACTCTGCAGATCTCACCGGTACGATCCAGCAGTGGACCCAAGCTTATCTTGGTGACCCCGGGATCGAACGCGGTCCGATTCAGGAGCGAGAAGCGGGGGCGCTTTCAGCCGCTTGTCGCCTTCTCTCTCCAAGTCGAACTTACTGCATGGAATTTTTCTGAACGCTATTTCACACGCGAAATTCCGGCGTCGATGTACTGCCCACCGTTAGTCTGCCGGCAAGCAATGGCGATGACGTTCTTACCCGTACGGAGCACGCCATCGGGGATATCACGATAAACGTAGTTCTGGGTAAAGCCCTCCATCTTGGCCACTTCGACGCCGTTGATGTACACGGTCGCATCCTCATCGAGGTGGATTTTCAGCCAGAGATCACCCTTGGGGTCCTTCAACTCGAATTCTCGGCGGATCCAAATTTGTTTACCGCTCCACGT
>JAFAFM010000001.1 GCA_023423495.1 Armatimonadota bacterium | reverse complement strand
GGCAAAAACGCGGAGGCTCAAGACTTGCTCCAACGCCACGTGATGGCCGAGCATGAGGGGCGGCGCAGTTACCAGCCCTTCGGAAACCTGGTTCTATCCATGAGCCTGAATGGTCCCCACTCCGCGTACCGTCACGAACTAGATCTAGACACCGCGATCGCGACCACGACTTTCGAATCCGGCGGAATCCTTTACCGGCGCGAAGTCTTTGTCTCGCCCGTCGATCAGGTAGCCGTAGTCAGACTCGAAAGCAGCCGCCGAGGCGCTTTGGACTTTAAAGCCCACCTTGAGCGCGAATTTGGCAGCTTTGGCCTTAGTTCCCAAAGGCAGAACGAACTCGCTGGGCGGGCAGGGTATCCGGCAAAAGACGAGACCGCCCCGATTCGCGAGAACCTGGGAACCAGCTTTCATGGCATCGCCGCAGTGAGTTCGGATGGGAAAGTCGACGCATCCCAGTATGTGGGCGTCCAGGGTGCGACGACAGCTACGATCCTCATTGCAATTTCCACCGACTACAACCGCCTTAATCCCTCCAAGCCTCTGACAAAGAACTTGCGGGACGAGGCCGAAGCCACCCTCGGTAGGGCCAAGCGCAAATCCTTTACCAAGCTGAAATCCGACGCCGTAGCCGCTCACCAAAAGCTGTTCCGACGCGTTAACCTCGACCTAGGCGACAGCTCCGCAGATCCCACCGACGTCCGCTTGGACAAGGTCAAGAAAGGGGCCACCGATCCCAGTCTTGAGGCGCTTTACTTCCAGTACGGCCGCTACCTGCTCATCACAAGTTCGCGCCCCGGCGATATGCCGGCCAACCTGCAGGGAGTCTGGAATCCCCATATGGCTGCGCCCTGGAACGCGGACTACCACACCAACATCAACCTTCAGATGAACTACTGGATTGCCGAAGTCGGCAATCTGTCGGAGTGCCACATACCTCTGTTTGACCTCATGGAGAACATGCGACCGTCAATGGCGGCGCTCGCGAAAACCCTCGGCTCGAATGGGTTTGCGCTCGGTCACACCACCGACAACAACTACTATGCCGCCCTATCTGGCAACACGGTTTGGGGTCTTTGGCCACATGGGGCAGGTTGGACCAGCTCCCATTTCATGGAGCACTACCGCTTCACCCAAGATCAGAACTTTCTCAGAGAGCGCGCATTTCCTTTCCTGAAATCCTGTGCCGAGTTTTATCTCGGTTGGCTTACTCCTGATGCCACCGGGAAATTGGTGAGCGGGCCATCCACATCGCCGGAGAACACTTACCGACACCAGGGACGAAATCTAAACGTTGCGATGGGCAACGCGATGGATCAGGAGATTGTTTGGGAGGTTTTCCAGAACGTACTCTCGGCTGCCAAGGAACTCCGTATAGACGATGAATTTGTCGAGCGGGTTCGAGAAGCTCAGAAGAACCTTGCCCTTCCGAAGATCGGCACAGATGGCCGCTTGGTCGAATGGTCGCAGCCTTTCAGCGAAGCCGAGCCCGGTCACCGACACTTATCCCACCTGTATGGAGTGCACCCTTCCAATCAGTTCACCTTCGACCGCACGCCGGAGTACATGGCGGCGGCGCGAAAGTCGATGGAGCACCGCCTAGCCAACGGCGGCGGACACACCGGTTGGTCCAGAGCTTGGATCATCAACTTCTATGCCCGGTTCCGCGACGCTGAAAAAGCCCATGAGAACGTGCGACTTCTCCTTGCCAAGTCGACTCTTCCAAATTTGTGGGATGATCACCCACCGTTCCAGATCGATGGCAATTTCGGAGGAGCGGCCGGAATTGCCGAGATGCTAATTCAGTCTCATGACGGAACCGTTCGCCTACTGCCGGCTCTTCCGAAAGCTTGGCCGACGGGATCCTTCCGAGGGCTGCGGGCTAGGGGTGGCACCGAGTGGGATGTCACTTGGAAGGACGGCGAGATCAAATCGGCAGTCGTGAAGTCCAAGACTGCGGCGACAGTTCGTTTTGCCTGCGCGGCTGAAGAAGCCCGTGTTACGACCGCTGGTCGAGTAGCAGACCGAATCGCGGCGAAAGGCGAGGTGTTTGAACTTCATTTAAAGCCCAACGTGGAGTACAGCCTCGACTTTCGTATGGAGTAACCAACAATAACTTTTTGTGTTGGGAAAGACAAACAAGACGGAATAATGAGGGTGATATTGCGGAATGCTTGTGCAGTTGGAGCGGCACAAAGCTAAGCCAAACCGTCTTTTGATATAATTTCCGAGGCCCCGATGTTCTCCCTCGACCGCGCACGCTTAATCGCTGAAAAGTTCCATATTGAGCATCCATTCGAAATCGAGTTTTTCGAAGGTCGCGGCAACATTAACCTCGATACCCTTCTCGTCTCGGCAGGTCCAGAGAGACGGCCTTACCTCTTGCAGCGCGTCAATCCCGACGTGTTCCCCCTGGCCGACCGTGTCATGACGGGCATGATCGCGAGCATCGAGGCGCAGAAGCAGGCGATCCACCAAGGGTGGGGCGCAGAAACTGGGTGGCAGGTTCCCGAACTTGTTCCCACGATCGACGGCAAGCTGTTCGAAGAGTACAACGGAACCTGGCGGATGATGCACTACATTGAGGGCACCGTTAGCTACAAGTCGCTCAGCGAATTGCCTGAGCACCGTCGGACGGAGACGGCATACGAAGTTGGACGGGGGTTGGCGATCTACAACGACCTCACCTCCACCATCGACCCGGATATTCTGCCGACCGCCCTCCCGGGATACCGAAACACTAAAATCTACTTCGATCAACTCGATTGCGCTCTCGCGGGATGCCGTGACATGGCCCAAACCGAAGGTCGTTTGCCAGAGGACCAAGAAGAGCGACTGGCGACCGAGCGGCACTTCCTATGTGCATGCTCAGAGGAAGATCGGCTGAGTCGCTTGAACGATCCGGAGCTTGCTCCGTTCATCCGCACTGCGCTAGAGAACCGCTCGCTTGCTCTTTCCCTGTACGAGGCCCGAAAAGAGGGGCTTATCCGGACGACGGCAATCCACGGCGACACCAAAATCGAGAACTTTCTCTTTGATGCGCTGACCGGCAAGGTGATGTCGCTCGTAGACCTCGACACGATCATGCCGCTCTCCTGGCTGGCCGACTGGGGAGACATGGTTCGCTCCCTGGTGAATGTTGCCGGCGAAAAGGAAACTGATTTATCCCGCGTACAAGTCGACCGGGAAATCTATCGGTCGGTTACGGAAGGATATTTGAGTACCGCCGCTACCGCTACTCCGGAAGAGATTGCCTTGATGCCAAAAGCCGTCCAGGTCATCGCTTTGGAACTCGGCGTTCGATTCTTGGCCGACTACCTCCGCGGCGATACCTACTTCAAGCTCACCCCGAGCGATCCAGCGGACCTCAACAAGCGTCGGGCGATGGTCCAAATCCAGCTGTTTGAAAAGCTGGCGGAGCACCGGCCTGAAGCCGACGAAATTCTTCAAGAATTTGCTAGTCGAGTCCCCTTGATTTGATCTGAACCGAAGCTCATAAGCCTTACGTCCATCACTGTTGGTGGAGGAAAGGAATGGGTAATGCAAGTGAAATGGTCGGGGGCCTTTTCATTTCGGTGGCCTCGGGCGTGGTGTTGGGGATCGCCGTTCTGCTGATCATCTACAAGATGATCGACGGTGAGATACCGCTTGCCCTCGGGATGGGATCCATTGTCGGCATCGTCGGCGTCTTGATGATGTCTGTACGACCACCGCATCCCGCAATCCCCGCAGTGGTGTTGGTCGTCGCGCTGACCCTCATGGCATTTTTCCCCTTCATGCTTAATCAGTTGGATCGGGCGGACCTAAACAGCTTCGACGTGGGTCGATTGGAACGAGCGTATCAAGTGCTGGGTGAACGTCCGGATAACTTTGCGAGCAAGCTAGAAGTGGCAAAGGCGCTTCATTCACAAGGGATGGTCCACCAGGCGATCGCCATTGCCAGCGCCGCATTGGACACGATCCCCTCAGAACGTGACAATGTTACCAACCGATCCCTCCGGGATCAGTTTAGAGACGAAGACTACAAGGTGAAGCAATGGATGCGTCAGGCCGGAAATGTACCGCTGTACGCGGATCATCTGACATGCCGAGCCTGTAACCACCAGAATTCGGTATCGGCCATTCTCTGCGAGAAATGCGGCAATCCACATTTGCTGGACGCCGCCAAGCGCGGAGACAACAAGACCAAGATCATCGGCAAGTTGGCCTTTTCTTGGGCGCTTCTGGCCGTGTTTATCGTGGGATCGGCGGCGGCCGGCCTAGCGTTGCCGGGAATGGCCGGATTCGCCGTGATCTTTATGCTTCTGATTGCGATCGGCGGCCTGTTTGCCTGGATGTTCCGCCGACCTGGCCTGACTTAACGAAACGCGACTTGCTCGGGCGTTACGATATTGACGAAGGTCGGCTGCTTAGGCTCGGGATGTGCGTCTTCCGCTTCCATCCTGAGAACTAAGGCGAAGGCGATTGCAAGGGCGATGACCACGAGCCAGGCGCTCTTAGTGCCCTCGGGCTGCTCGTATTCATCCTTGTCCTGGACAGGCAAGCCAGTCCTTGGGGCGGTTAATGC
>JAFAFM010000353.1 GCA_023423495.1 Armatimonadota bacterium | reverse complement strand
GTATGGGGCTCGGACTTTCCATCGTGAAAGGCATCGTGGATGCGCATGGCGGGGAAGTGTTTGAGGCGGGACGTCTGGGCCATGGGGCAAGGTTTGTGATTCTGCTGCCTGTTGCGGATCGTCCATAATTCCATAGGAGTCCGGCAGATTAGCCGGGCAATGCCGCCCATGAGGACCTCACACTTACTTTTCGTCGCGTTAACCTTTGCGTGCACTACCGTCGGCTTTTCCCAAGAACAGGCGCTTTTAGAGATGCCAGAACTTGGTCTGGCCATGAGCCACCCCAAGGATTGGCAAATTTCCCAAGCCAAGAAGAGTCCGGATGTGAAGGTCTTAATGCCGATCGAAGGTTCTTCGGAAAAGGCGACTTTGGAGCTGTACAACATCTCGTTCAACTCCGAGAAAGATGTCTGGCAGCTCGGGCAGAAGGCCATCAACGAACGCATGAAGCGAGAAATCATGCGGCAATGGGAAGAAGAGTTCATGGAAGTCCCCATGCTCCTGACGAAGGTGAGCTACACAGATAAGGTGGGCCCTCAAATCCTTCTTACAGGTTTGGTTTATAGCCGAACCGCCAAGAAGCTCATGTTCCGGTTGACAGCGGCGCCCGACGATTTTGACAAGGCTGAATTTGCTTGGCGGCAAACGATGAACACTTTTCGCACTGGCCGCCCGTGGACGCCAGAAGATCCAACTTTAAAGCCCGATCCCAAGGCTCCAACTCGGGCTCAACTCCCACCGCCGGTCGTAACCAAACCGAATTCCCTGGATGCTGAGATTAAGACGACGAAGCCTCCGGTGGCCATCGAGGCAACGATCGCGGGTCGTACCGTAGATATTCGAATCCCGGGTGAGTGGGCAGGCAAAGTGCAGGAGGACGGATCGATTATCCTTACCAATCCCGAAGTGGGTGGACCGATAACCCTCAATCTTGCCTCTACGTTGGACTCCGATCCTCCGCAACGCGCGTTGCTGATCGCTTCGAGCAAGAGCCTGTCCGACTATCAGAAGGTCGCAAAGCGAGATGAGACTGCTCCGACCAAAAATCGAGCCGGGGCAATGGTTGCTTCGGTGTGGAGAACCGGTACCAATGCAGCGGGTGATTTATTTACCTGTGATGCCGTGGTAACGAACGGAGACTTCTACTATCTCGTGGCATTCCGAAGTACGAGCACGAGCCGCATCGGGGCGGATAGGAAGCAAGTGGAAGCGCTCCTTCAAAACATGACGGTTCAAGTCAAGCCGTGATTCTGGCGTTTTCGACATCATCCCCACTTGCCAGCGTAGCTCTGATTTCGAGAACCGGCGAGGTTTTGGCGTCGGCTGAAAAGCTTGCCCAGATGGCGGCAAGCTCGGCATGCCTGGAACTGTTGGACTCGATCCTCCAAAAATCGAATTGCAGTTTGGCGGATGTGACGGTGTTTGTGAGCGACTTGGGGCCGGGCAGCTTTACGGGCGTCAAGGTTGCCGTCACTTTGGTCAAAACTTTCGCCTTTGTGTCTAAGGCTAATTGTGCGGGGGTGACGAGCTTTGATCTTATCGACCCCAAGGGCACGGTCGTATTTCCGAGCAAGAAGGGCGAATGGTTCGTGCGGCGTCCGGGTGAAGAGGCCCTCCGCGTCAGCCAGTTACCGCAAGAGCTTTTTGCGGGATTTGGTCCGGGTATCGAGGAGCCGAAATATCCACATGCGTCGATGGTTTCGCTGCAGTTGTCGAACCTAACGGAGGTTGAGCCGGAGAAACTTGTGCCTTTGTATCTCATCGAGCCTTCCATATCCAGTCCGAAGCGCCCTCTCTCACCAATGCAGGGACCGCTGAATGCTTGAAATCCAAGGGAGCGTAGCCTTGAGGCAATTTACGACGCTGCGCGCGGGCGGTTTAGCCGAGCAATTCGTCCGTGTTGACTCCGCAGAGGCGCTTGCTGAAGCGGCTGCTCTGGCGCACCTAAAGAATTGGACCGTTACGATCTTAGGAGGCGGAAGCAACATGCTGCCCTCCGATGACGGAGTTCCCGGGCTTGTCATCCACAACCGCGCGAGGTCGATCAAGGTTGCTCGCAGCGGTGAAGTAGTCGCGGATACGGGCTGCGCGTTTCAAGAACTTTTCTTGAAGACTGCCCAGGCCGGTCTAAAGGGTTTGGAATATGCCGTCGGAATTCCCGGTTCGCTTGGAGGAGCGTTGGTCAGCAACGCCGGCGCTTACCGCTCGAGCGTGAGCGAGTTCATCACAAGCCTTGAAGTTGTTGAGAACGGCCAGCGGAAATGGGTGGATCCAGAGCGGATGGAATTCTCCTACCGTGACTCCGTGCTGCGGCGGGCAAATCCACCCAAGCTCGTCGTCTTGAAGGTCGCTATGAAGCTGCCAGCTGGAAAGCCCAAGGAGATTTACGATGAAGCAAGGGAATACCAAAGGCAACGCATTTCGAAACAGCCACCACCGGCAAGCGCGGGCAGTTTCTTCAAAAATGTCTTGTCCATCGACCTTGCTCAGCGGATCGATGGATTGTCGCCAGGAATGCGCGCCAATGGCGTTGTTCCGGCAGGATTTTTGGTCGAAGCAGCTGGCCTTAAGGGATTCAGGATGGGCGGCGCAATGCAGGGCCTTAAGCATGCCAATTTCATCTTGAATGTCGGCAGCGCGACCGCGTTTGAAATTCGTCGCCTGGCCGAGCATACGAAGAAAACCGTGTTGGAGAAGTTTGATGTGATGCTTGAGGAAGAGGTGTTGTACTTGGGCGATTGGAGCCGGTTCCGAGCCTAATCAGAGCTTGGCGGTGCTAGGAATCCACCCTCATAAAGACCAAGGACCAAGAAGTAGGCTGTCGTAAGCAAGATGCTCGCCAAAAGCAAATTCATCGAAACGGTCAGCAGCGGCAGCCCAACCCTGCGTGCCCAGCGATTCTGTCGATTCCAGGAGCTTCGAATTTCGCTTCTTTTGGGCTCAGGGAAGAGGTTTTGAGAGACCTGTTGCAACCGCTTCATCCACGGCCGACGCATCAGCCAAAGCATCTTGCCCCACAGGAAACGAGCAAGGATTCTGGCCAGTAAACTCATGAAAATTCTTTTACTTTGATCCTTGCGCTGAACGCGAATAGTTTGTGTATAGTATATGTGCGTCTACTAAAGATGCGGAGAGGAAACGATGAAATTTCAAGACTACATTATCGAGGGTACGAAGGTCGCGGTGGATGAGGTGTTCCGATATGCTCGGAACGTGCCGGCGGACAAGTTGGAGTGGAAGCCACTGGATGAGGGCCGATCGATATTGGATATCTGCCGGGAACTGGCAATGTGTCCCCTATGGTCCGTGATGATTTTGGAAGGCAAAGAAATGCCCGACATGAGCGGCGAACAGGAGTCCGGCGATTGTTCCGGCCCGACTCTCGACACCGTGGAAGCTTGTGAAGCCCTGTGCCGACAGAATCTGGAGTCTTTTTATGCTGCGGTGTCCGCCTTTCCGGATGAAAAGTTGAAGGACACGTATGTGTTGCCTTTCGACGGCGGACAGACGATAAACATGGAAGCCAACATGGATTACCCGCGCTGGAACTTCACGTATCATGTCGGGCAAATTGCATATATTCAAACCTTGTACGGAGACAAGAAGATTTACTGGTAAGCGCTAAATGCGTCGGGAATCGTATGCCCATTGAAGGATGGCTTGGCGTTGCCGCGGACGGCACGCCAAGTCTCCTGAATGACAATTCTTCTTAACCTGAGCGATGTGGCGGCGGATGGCGTTCCAACGCTTGATCTGCCGTTCATCCTCGCCGGCGATTCGGCGCCCCCGATAGTAACGGCAATACCACTGGAACCAGCCATGCGGATCCTCCGGGGAGATCCACCCCTTCTGCTGCCACACTTCTAGCGGTTGGCTTGCCAACACACCGAACAGGTTTAACCCGGGATCAGGACGTCCAATGGAAAGCTTTGCATCTTGAAGCCACTCCTCTGGAAGTTCCACGGGAAAGTCCTTGAAGTAAGCACCGCCTAATACTCCAAGTTCAAGCATCTCCTTAGGCGATAGCTCGGGGCGAAAGTCAGGATGAAAGTCGCGACCCTCGGGCGCTTCCAGAGTATAGGAGTAGCTTTCTTGTAAGGAGTCTGAAACGTAAACAGTTTTCGGTTTCTCTGGCATCGCTAACTACCATTCGAAGGCTTTGCGCTCCCGTAGAGTTCCGTTCCTTGCCTGCAAAGAATTGCGTCTAAGGGAAAGATGGCGAAGGCAACGTCTTTTTTTGAAGCTTATCGTTCTGCGCAAAACAGCCTGGTTGGACTCAAAATAGCAATTCTCGATGTGATCAATGGTCATCGGGCCGGGATTTCGGCGAAGCATATCGGCCAACTGCTCGGCCTGAGCCCCGCCGCCCTAGGAGATCATTCCAATGAGTTGGTTTCGGCAACCCTGCGGGTGATGGAAATGGAAGGAACGATTTTCCAGGGAGAAGGTCTTTGGAAGGCAACAGACATAACATGAGGGCCGCCTCGCGAAGACGAAGCGGCCCCCGAACGATGGGTCGAGCCCATGCGATAACCTAGGCCTTCACCTCGTCCGATTCATCCCAGAGATAAGGCTGAGAAAAAGTGTCGCGTGCTTTTACGAATAACGCGACAACGCCGCCCCAAAGTTGTTGGGGAAGGGTTTTCATTCGGGATACCAGCGCGGTGCGCCCAATAGCTCCTCTCGATTCAAGTTGTACAAACAAAGTAGGCATTTCCTCTCCACAGACGAAACAGGCTTAATTAAAGCAGGCTTGGTGCAACGAGGGCGTATGAGTCCAAAGGAGAGCAGTAAAAATTGTATAAAAGAGCTTAATTGGTGCGATGGTCGCGCATCCACTTTGCGTGCCCATCCAGAAACACTCGATTCCTGCCCCCGGCATGCACCGCCTTTCCACGGACTTCCGGCGGAGTGGTTGGGATTGTTCGCGGGAAGTAGGGGTCGACAGCAAGCTCGACATCCGCAACACCTTCGGGCTGTCCAACTTGAGGATTATCTGCCGCTACCAGATCAGCCACCGCTTGTTCACCAGTCTTGCCCCATAGATTATCTAATGCGATCGGGTCGTCTGGTCGGTCAAACAGCCACAGCCAAAAGGTGGAGCGTTTGGCGATGGGGG
>JAFAFM010000349.1 GCA_023423495.1 Armatimonadota bacterium | reverse complement strand
CGAAGATCGAGACGAGCTTCTTGGTGAGTCCTTCCGGCGTTGGATCCTTCTCAAAGATTGGGAAAGACTGAAACCTTAGTTGGGCTCCTGTTTTGGCCTGGCCGAAAAGCTTGTTGCCCCAGTTGATCCGCTCCATCATGGTGGCGGAGGTTATCCAGTTGGCTCCAGTTTCCCACCCGGCCACATCCGGTGGATAAAGCAACTGCATTCCCATGGACTTCATGGACTGATAGGCAACCTGAATGGGGGCGAGTCTCCCACGCACATTCTCGGTTTCGCCTTGGAGCGACTGCATTACCGCTTGGCCAGCGCCGAGTTGGCGAAGAGTAACCACCGTGAAATCGACTGGACTTTTGTAGATGGCGCGTTCCGCTTTGGGTGAATAGAATTCGCTGGACTTCATGATGTCCTTCACCAGCGACTTGATATTCAGGTTGTCTCGCTGGAACTTGCGGGCCATTCGAGAAATCATTGCTGGCTCAGGATTCGGATAGGCAAACCATTCCCAAATCTTCTTCGTAAGGTACTCGGCTGTTTCCGGCATCTCGCAAAGGATGTCGATGACCTGCTCGCCGGTCAGATTGCCCGTACGCCCGATAACGGACTTTTCGCCACGGTCATGGAGATTCGGCCGGAAAATGAAACCTTGTCCGGGACGCGGGCCGCGGTTGTTGACCCGCCCGATCGACCATCCAGTGAAAGCCCGTGCAGCTTCCTTGATGTCGTTCTCGGTATAGCCATTGTCCACTCCGAGGGTGAACAGCTCCATCACCTCCCGGGCAAAGTTCTCGTTTGGCTTGCCGGCAACATTAAATTGGTTATCCAGCCAAAAGAGCATGGCCGGGTCTTTGCTTATCTCAGTGAGGAATTCGCGAAAATTGCCGGTGGCATGCTTCCGAAGCAGTTCGTTCTGGGCGTGCATAATCGGCCCGCCGAGGACTTTGCTGGCGCTAGTGGCAAAGTGGTCGTGCCAAAAGACGGTTAGCTTTTCCTGAAGGGGACGCTGTGTGGATACCATGCGAAGAGTCCACCAGACCCCAACCACTTGCGGCTGGACAACTCCATTCTGGTTGGCCATGGTTTGGACATCGATGTCGAATCCTTCCGGAACAGAAGCATAGTCGAGCAGGCGATCGATGGCGCCGTTTAGCCCGTCCTTGAGATAGTAGTCAAGTTCGGTTTCGCTGGCCCCCAAGCCAAAGCGGCGAAGAAGGTGAGCCGCTTTTTCCCTTTCAGTCGAAAGTGCCATATCCTAACTGACGGTTAAGCCGTTGGTAGGTTCACTGACAAGAAAAGGGCGCCTAACCTTAACGGCGGCGCCCTTCCTAAATCTGGTCGTTACGCTTCCTTGGCGTTAGAAGACTTGTACGTCGCCTCGTTGATGAACTTGAACAGCTTGGAACCTTCATAGGTTGCCGTCAAGGCATAGCGCACCTGTTCGCCCGATTTGGTCTTGCGGACCATTTTCATCTTGCGAACGTCGCCATCCGGAACATCAACATGCGAACGAGTCTTCAAATTGTAAAACTTCATGCTTTCCCTCCATCCGGTAAAGCGATCCCTCGCTCTACTGCGGCTGTGTACATCGGGGACATGATAGCACAACCTTAGGTTCAAGGGAACCTGAAATTAAAAACATCCAATTTTTCTTGCAATAAGTGCGAGATTTGGGACTAAGTTCGTTAATTTAGGCAATAAAACGACAAGGTGCCTTAAGTTGCTATTTAGCGGCGTAGGCCATAATTATGAGTATGAAGCAGCGAGCAACTTCTAGTGGCACCTCAAAGGCCGCCAACGCTACCATGACCCCAGCCAAGGCTTACGAAGAGCATTCCCTTACCGAACTCCGAAACGCGGGCTTCCGTATTACGATGCCCCGTGTCCAGGTGATCCGAGCACTGGCAGATACTGACACCGCGCTGAGCGCGTACGCAATCCACGATAAGATTATCTCCACCGGAGGAAAGATCGATGTGGTGAGCGTTTATCGAATTCTCTCTACTTTGCAAGAAGTCGGATTGATCCACCACATTGGCGTGGTCGATGGATACTTCCCATGCCGGCTCGGTTCCTGCACAGAGCGACGCAGTGAAGTTGTCGTCGAAGAGACCACCGGTTCGGTTGTCGAGCTGAAAATGCCCAAGAATGTTATTCAGGCAATCGAAGACCAAGCTCGAGAAGCTGGCTTCGAAGCTACCGGCATCAAGGTGGAGATTACCGGCCGCGATTTGGCAAAGAAGTAAGCCAGACAGCAAAAAGCCCCTGCTCGATGAGCAGGGGCTTTTTTGTTGGAAGGTGGACTAGAACTCGGCCGTGCGTTCGAGTTCGATCCGAGCACCATTTTCTATTCGCATGAACTTGATGCTCTTTCGTTGACCTGGCCGGACCGACTGCATCGCGCTGGACAGATCCGACGCGGAGCCAACGGATTTTCCATCGAGTTCCAGAATTACGTCGCCAACCTGAAGCCCGAGTTTGCTTGCCACGGAGCCAGGGGTAACCGCGTTGACCCCCGCGCCCTTGGTCCCATTAGGCAGCTTGTGAGTCTTAACTGCTGTGTCGTCCGCATCGCCAACCTCAATACCGAGTCTTACTCGATTGGGCCTGCTCGGGATTCCATCGGGAGTTGGGACTCGGGGAAAGTCCTTGAACCCGGGAAAGTCCTCGATGTCGATCTCAGGCATTCTGTCTTGGCTCTGAGGAGTGGATACATTGACGGCAGGCGGTTCCTTAACGGCAACCGTAAAAGTTTTGTTCTGCCGGTCGCGAACGACTTCGACATCCACCTTGCTGCCTGGACCGTACTTAATCATCGCGTTGCGCAGATCAACCTGGCTCTCAACCGGCACGTTGCCAATTCTGACGACCACGTCGCCCTGCTTGATTCCCGCCATAGCCGCAGGTCCGTCATTCGGTAGAGAAGCCACATAGGCACCTCCAGCAACTCCAAGATCCTTCGCCTTGGCCAACTTCAGGTTCTCCGGAAGGATGCCGAGGAAGCCACGGGTGATTTTGCCTTTTTCGATCAGAGTTTCCGCCAGCAGTCGAGCCTGGTTCGAGCTGATCGCAAATCCGATTCCGCCACTGGTGCCGGTCGGGCTGAAAATGGCTGAGTTGATGCCAACGACTTGACCCTCGATATTGAGCAGGGGCCCACCGCTGTTTCCAACGTTGATCGCCGTGTCGGTCTGAATCAAGTCCGAATACAAGCGCGGTCGTCCGGTGTTGGGATCAGTAATCTGGTTGGAACGGCGCGTCGCGCTGATGTGGCCGACCGTAACGGTGTTCTCAAGTCCGTATGGAGCGCCAATCGCGATGGCGAATTCACCAGCGCGTACTTGATTGCTGTCCGCAAATGGCAAGGACGGAAGGTCCCGCGCTTCGATTTTGACGACCGCGATGTCGCTATCTTCTGCCCGCATCACGGTTCCCGGGAATTCGCGTCCGTCATAGAGGATGACGGTTACCTTCTCAAATCCGCCGACGACATGGTCATTGGTGACGATGTATCCGTCGGGCCGGAAGATAAAGCCTGATCCTTCTCCGCCAACAAGCTGTCGCTCACCGAAGTTGTTTCGCGCTGTGGTGTTTTGAACCCGAATATGTACGACGGCTGGCGCAACGGCTTCGGCAAGGTTGGCAAACGATTCGTCGAGGGACTTCACGAGGTCAAGGCTCTCGGCGCTAACTTGGCCCACGGGTCGCGGCGAAGAAATGCTGACCTGTGGGGACTTTAACGCATGGCTAGAATTATTCCGCGTGTTTACGACGGAGGCGGTTGCACCAGCGCCGATCAAGACGCCGGCTGCCAGGATCCAAATCATGGGGCCTTTTATAAACGGGTTTGCTGAGTTCATTTCACTCCCTATGTCAATCTTACGATAGATCAGCAGCAGGAAATGGCTATTCCGAAAGAGGAATTGCTTCGGAACGAGCCACTTGGTCCAAAAGGATTCCGTACAACTGTGCTTGGAGTAACGACCCACAGT
>JAFAFM010000338.1 GCA_023423495.1 Armatimonadota bacterium | reverse complement strand
GTTTCTCTTCAATGGCGGGATGAAGCTGGTCGGCGGGCACATCGACGAAGCCAAACCCTCGGTCATCTACCACCCTTGCATTCGAAGCGTTGTAGGCGGAAAAGTGCTTTAATAGGTCGCTGTCGGTGGCAGAGTAGGGAAGGTTGCCAACGTAAAGAGTTTTGGTCACCATCGCGAGGAGGAAGTATATATCGGAGCCGGGCTTATTCCTCTGCGCGAACCCGCAGGACCATCGGATCAGCATCGGCCACGATAGTGAGTTCGGCATAGTTGGTGATCGCTGCGTCGGCCTCTTCGGCGGCGTGCGAGGAAACGCCGATCACAGCCATGCCCGCGGCTTTGGCGGAGCGAACCCCAGCGATCGTGTCTTCGAAGACCACAATATCTCCGGGCGCGATTCCGAGCCGCTTTGCGCCTTCAAGAAATGCTTCAGGGTGGGGCTTGCCCTGACGAATCTGTTCAGCAGTGACGAAAACATCGGGCTGAACCATGCCGCCGGCCGTGAGGCGGGGAATTGCGATGGGCCTGCTGCCTGACGTCACGATCCCCCATGGAATGCCGTTGAGCCGAGACAAGAAATCGAGTGCTCCTGGCATCGGGACGACGTCCCGAGTGTCCGTTGCCTCCAAATGCTCTAACCGGGCAAACGCTTCCTCTTGATTTACCTCCGGAGCCAAAAGCGCGATGCTATCCACGGCTCTCCGACCGTGAATTCGGGGGGCGACGTAGTCCGGATTGAGGCCATACTCCACGGCCCACTGACGCCAAGCCCGATCGACGGCAGCGAGAGAGTTCACCAGTGTGCCGTCGAGATCGAACAACAGCCCTCGAAAAGGGAATGCCGCCGGTGGTTGCATCAGGAGCGACACCTTTGTTCGATAATCATCGAACAAGAATACCTTTTGGGGATTGGCCCTAATCCTGCAAAGATGCGACAACAAGCCGAAACTTAAGGAGTGCCCTGAATTCAGCAGGTACCCTAGTGGTCCAGGGATCGGAATTGTGCGGAAGTTTGTCTACGTTTGGTCTTTGCTGCTTGCCCTTAGCGCCCTTAGCGTCGCTACATCTGTACGTGCCGAAGGCGCGAGCCTCTTTGTATACAACATAAAGGTCCTCACGCTCCGAACCTCGGTCGGCGGATGGTCTCCCGAGGAACGCGCCGAATTCCTCGCCGCGAATATCGACAAACATGCCAAGTCGGGCGTAGTCAAGATTCGGAAGGCTGGTGCCGATTGCCAAATCTTGGTTGATAACCATCTCGTTTTAACTGTTACGAAGCTGGAAGCCAAGATAAATCAAAGCTCAAGCATTGCGTTGGCAAGTCAGTGGGCGAAAAATCTAAAAAAGGCTTTCCAAACTCCACCGCTTAAAGTCGAAACCAAGGCCCTTCGCGTTCCATTAGGAGCGAACCGGGTGATTCCGGCAGGCGGCACTCAATTTGCCCAGGCGAACTTCTATGCCACCGATGCTCGGGTTTTGAAGGTTGGCCGCGTCGCCAATGGCGTTGCGTATAAAGCAATTGGCTACGGCCAGACAGAAGTGGTTATCTCGGTGGCTGGAATCGTCAAGACCGTATCCGTTTCGGTTATGCCGGTCGGCGCGAACTTGCCACAGAACCTGGTGGCAATCGTCAGCGGGAATCCGGCAAGCACCAATACGGTGGAAGGTGCGATCGAGAGCGCGGTCCGAACCCAACTGGGTGCAGATCCGAAGGCGGAACTCAAGTTTTCGATGCCTGTGGCAACCCAAGTCCTGCCCGGTGAGTCTCGAACCTATACGGTAAGGGTCAAGGCATACGGTGAGGAAGTGCTGCCTGCTGAGGGACCGGTATTTGTGACGGTCAAGAATGTCGCGCTTGGGCGAAAGCCTGAAAGCGCGCTGTGGTACTGCAACGAGCCCGAAAACCTTAAGCGACCGGGGCTGCTCTTCGCGGCTCCCCTACGACCGGAAACCCCGAGTCGCATGCTTTACCACCACATAAATCAGATGTCCATTCCGTTGGTGGTAATGGTGGAGGCGATCAATGATTCCGACATTCCTGCCCAACTGATGGTGATCCCGGGGGACAGTAAGCCTGACAAGAACCCCGTTTTGGCGGGTGTTCAAGCCGCGGATCAATTCATGAAGGGTTGGGCCCTGAATAGTGGGGAAGTCATTCAGATTCCGCCCCGCAGTCGGCTGCCCATCGCGATGAGGCGCATCGCTCATGGTCAGACGATGAGCGGACTATGCTACCTGCGGTTGCTTGAAAACGGTCCGGATCAGGTCACTATCCGAACCGAAGCACGACCTCCTTTCCCCCTGGATTCCAAATGGCTTGCGGCAAGTCAGAGCGGAACTCCATGGCGCTTTATCGGGGCTCAGCGGATGAACAATTTGGATTCCGACCCGATGCTGCCTTCGATCCACATCTATCCCAATCCCTACAAAGAAGAGAATGGGACGTATCAGGTTGGCGGGAAGTATGCTTTCTTCCGAATTGGAGAACGGCCGATTGCCCGTGCGGACAAGCTGGACAAGCTAAGCGGGAACTTTGGGGTCACGTACACGATTCGTGCGGTGCTGGCTAATCCCACACCAGATCCGAGTCAGGTTGAGGTCGTGTTCGAGGCGAGCGCTGGTTACAGCGGGGCCGTTTTTTACGTGAATGGTCAATACGTAAAAACCCCGCTTCTGCAACCGAAGACCGAAGCCCAGATCGCCAAGTTCAGTTTGGATCCCGGGGAATCACGAAACTTGACGGTCATTACCGTTCCCCTTTCGGGCAGCAGTTACCCGGCTACGCTCACCATCCGTCCCGTGGATGTTGCGGCCCAGTCGGGCAAGAATGGTCGTTCAAAATAGATGGAATGAATCCATCTTTTCGGCAGATTGCCGAACTCTTTAACGTTGTCGACTTCGAAGGCGATTCGGAGGTTCGGCAACTTAAAGATGCCGCCAAGGGCAAGACCGCCAGCGAGAGCGAAGAACTTGGAAAGCTGCGGCTGAGCGAGGGCGATTACCAAAACGCAATCCGCCACTTCAAAGAAGCGATCGATCAACGAGGCCAAACTAACGCCTCTCAACTTATAGACCTTGCTGGTGCCTACGACTACGGCGACCTCGAGCTACAAGCTTTTCGCCAGTACAAAAAGGCATATAAGGCGGACGAAGATGTGTCCGAAGCTCTCATCGGTCTTGCCGACATCCTCCGACGTTCTGGTCGATTTCGAGACTCCGTTGGTGAGTTGGAAAAGGCGATCAAGCTTGAGCCCGGCAACGCTTACTATCACATCAAGTTGGCTGAGGCTCTGAGAGAAATGGGCGAACCTACCCGGGCTTTAGAAGCGGCGCAATACGCGATCGTCGTTAAGCCGGATGAGCCCTTCTACCACTATTGGATAGGCGACCTGCTACTGCAGTTGAAGCGGTACGAGGACGCCTTGCAGTCGTTCCGGGCGGCGATCGAGCTTTCTCCGGGCGACGATCACCTGTACTTGCGAGCGGCGGTAGCATTCTGGCAAACCGGTAGACATGCTGAGGCAATCAAGGCGATTCGGTTGGCTTCGGACTTGGACACCGAAAAATTCGTTTATGCCGGAATGCTGGAAGCGCTGCTCAGGGCAGATGGCCAGGAAGTCGAAGCCAATCTCGAAGTGGAGCGGGCGGAGAAAATGGACCGGTACGACAGGGACGTGATGAATCGGACGCTGCAAGAAATGGGAATTATCGAGTACGACTTGCACCAGGGCTGAGCGCTAAGTTTTCGCCCCGCCCAGTAGTTCGCTGAGACTGCGTTCCGGGATCGTTAGGGAGATAGCGAATGTCGCGATGGCCAGAAGGAGTACGATCCAAAACGCCAGGTGCAGTCCGAATCCAAGCGCGCTTACGATGAGCTCCCGATTTGGCAAAAAGGCGCCTGTAGGTAAATCCAATAACTGTCTGACGTCGTCGGCAGTCACGGGCCTTTCCTTGGAATAAGAGTGCAGTCCGTAATTGAGTGCCGTTCCCAGGATGACGGCTCCAAGCGTATTGCCCAATGTCCGGGCGAAGACGTTCGAAGCAGTTGCACTGCCTCGCTGGTGCCATTGAACAGATCCCTGAACAATCAGGATGCAGGTGACGATCAGGAATCCCATGCCAAAGCCGAGAATGAACGAGCCGGTCCCGGCGAAATAGGCGCTTGGCACGCGGGGCAGTAAAAGAAAGAAGACAGATCCAACCACGATGAGCGCGCTGCCGATTCTCAACGTGCTGCGCATGCCGATTCGGTTGTAGAGCTTCCGGGCAACGACGGCAGCAATCGGCCATCCCACTGCCATCATGGTCAACGTGAGGCCCGCGACAGTCGCGGAGTGTCCAAGAACCCCTTGGACGTAAACGGCAAGGAATGAGGTGACCCCGATCATCGCCATTCCGGCGGCGAGGGAGGCGGCATTGGAGGATGCAATCACCCTTTGTCGCCAAAGCTTTAGTT
>JAFAFM010000334.1 GCA_023423495.1 Armatimonadota bacterium | reverse complement strand
GGCATTAACTGGGTCAAACCCATCGCGCGTTTGCTCGACATCGCCGCCGGATCATAGTTACTCTCGGATTGCACAAGTGCATCCAGCAACGCGGGCTCCAGCCCATTTTGCGTCGCAGCTCTTTCAATCATTGGCTTCAGCATTTCGGGCGTGAGCATGGACTTTATGCCCGCTGACCCGCCAAATGGATCCAAGGGAGCATACGAACCGGCTTCGGTTATGGAACCTGCGAGCGGACTGGGCTGGGAGGGAACTTTGAATTCGGTGGGCGGGGTTGTTGGCTGGAACCTTGCCCTCATCTCCTCAAGCTTGGCCCGCATCATTTGGGGTCCGAGAGGCTTGAGAGGATTCATGCTGCCCTCCGTGTGGTCGCCCATTCATCCAACTCCCGCTGCTCCGCTAGCTCCTGCTCCTTCTTATGAAGCGCTTCGGCTTTCTCTCGTAGTTTCACTAACGCCTCAAAGTCTTGCTTTGCGCGAATCCACTCGGACTTGAGATGAGCTTCTTCGTCGGCCAGAACGCTGATCACCGCTTGGTGGGCGCGCAGTTCATCGTCGAGCCGAACCATAAGGGCATCGATCGACAAACGGCTCTCCAAAGTCTGGCTCGGCGATTCCAAAATGTCTTGTCTGCGCGTCTCGATGCTCAGCGCCAAGGCCTCGGCTTCCGTCCGCTTGCTGCGGGCGTCCAGATACGCATCCTTTGCCAGGGACTCCATGGCTTCGCGGAAGTCCAGAACCTTCTGCAGTCGAAATTCAAACTTCTTCATCGAGGATTTCCTCCATGCGTCTTAAAGTCTCGGGGAAGGGTGAGGCATCCGCCTTGTCCTGCTTCAAGAATTCATTGATCGGTGCCCAGCGACGTAGAGCCCGGTCGGCAAGGGGTTTGGTGCCCTGTTGATAAGCGCCGATGCTCACGAGATCTTCGATATCTGAATAAGCCGCCAAGAGTTCTCGGATGTCGCGAGCCTCGAGCATTTGCTTTTTCGAGCACGTGAACGGCATCGTTCGGCTAAGGCTCTCGAGAACATCGATAGGTGGATAGTGGCCTCGACTTGTAAGCCGGCGGTTTAGAACTATGTGGCCATCGAGAATCGACCGCGCCGCGTCCGCGATCGGCTCATTCGTGTCGTCGCCTTCCACCAAAACTGTATATAGTGCGGTTATGGCTCCCTTGTCGCTTGTTCCGGCGCGCTCCATCAGCCGAGGGAGCAGGGCGAAGACGCTGGGTGTGTATCCCTTGGTGCTGGGTGGCTCCCCGATAGCGAGTCCGACTTCCCGTTGCGCCATGGCAAAACGGGTGACCGAGTCCATCATCAGCAGGACGCTGAGGCCGCGGTCGCGGTAGTACTCAGCAATCGCCGTGGCAGTCAAGGCGGCTTTTATCCTCACCATAGCGGGCTGCTCGGAAGTGGCGCAAACCACTACACTCTTCTGCAGACCTAGTTCGCCCAAGTCGTGATGCAGGAACTCATTGACCTCGCGGCCTCGCTCTCCGACCAAAGCAATCACGTTCACGTCGGCTTCGCAGTTGCGGGCGACCATGCCCAACAACGTGCTCTTTCCGACCCCCGATCCAGCAAAGATGCCAACGCGTTGGCCCTTGCCCAGGGTCAGCATCCCGTCGATTGCCCGGACGCCAGTGCCCAGGGGCTGATCGATCATGGTTCTCTCAAGCGGGTTTGAAGGAGTCGCCCACACTGGATAGCGCTCGCTGCATTGGAGGGCGCCAAGTCCGTCGATAGGCTCGCCCAATCCGTTCAACGTTCGGCCTAACAACTCTGGCCCAACTGGTACACGGAGGCAGTGGCCAGTGGCTTCGACCACGTTGCCTGCCCGGACTCCATTAAGTTCGCCAAGAGGCATAAGCAATGTGCGGTCACCCTTGAAGCCGACAACCTCGGCGCGAACGATCCCATCGCGTTCGGTGTGGATCAAGCAGAGATCGCCAACTCGGGCATTCGGTCCATTTGACTCGATTACAAGTCCGACAACCTCACTTACGCGGCCCGTGACCTTAATCCAGTCCGTGCGGTTAACTGCTGACTCTAGTTTTTTAAACTTCGGCTCGACGATCATGCGGCTTGGTCCAACTCCTCTTGCAAGCGTCCGAGCTGGCCTTCCAAAGTTGCGTCGACGATCCCGCCGTCCGTTTCGATTACACAGCCACCAGTAATCGACGGATCCTCGACAAACTCCAGATTCCGGATCGACTGAGCAGCGCTGATCAACGAGTCGCGATGAGCTTGCATGGACTCGGCGTCAAACGGGTTTATTCGGATACGCGCTGATTCAGAATGAGTCACTTCGCCAATTGCCTTTCTCACGACGCCGAGCACGGATTCGCGCGACTGAGCCAGTTCTTGCGTCAAGATCGCGCGGCAGATGTCGATCACGATGTTGGTGACTTTCTCCTCGGTGAGCATTGTCCATTCCTCCATCGCCGAGAGCACCGATGCTACGGTTTGCTCTAAATCGGATTGAAATGAAGCGAGGCGAATCGCGCTTAACCGATCCTCTTCGGACTTGGCATTTTGATAGGCGTCCGCATAAGCCGCCTGGTGGCCCTCTGCCATCCCAAGTTCCAGCCCCTTCGCGTATCCCGCGTCGTACCCAGCGTTCATCGACTCCTGCCGGAGCTTGTCAATTTCGCGGGCCGTCCGTCCGCCACGACCCTCTTGGCGAAGCGCGACTTGGATGTCAGTCGCCTTGACTGTCGGTAGGAGGGAAGAGAACGGCTGCACGGCGAAGTCGCCCGGAAGAACGTTTGCGTTAGACAAGGACATCTTCTTCTCCAGATCGGCCGATGACCACGTCTCCCGTCTCTTCCAACTTTCGTATGATGGCCACGATCTTCTGCTGAGACTCCTCCACCACGCGGAGCCTAACGGGGCCCATGAATTCCATGTCTTCTTTCAACATGGCTACAGCCCGCTCGGACATGTTCTTGTAGATCTTCTCTTGCACTTCTGGCGGAGTGCCTTTCAGTGCCGTCGCCAGTTCCTTCATGTCGACTTCTTTCATGATCGCCTGAATGGCGCGGTCGTCGAGCTGGACGATGTCCTCAAAGACGAACATCATGTTTTTGACGGTGTCGGCCAGTTCTGGGCTGTTCTCACCCAGCGAATCCATGATCAAGCGCTCGGTAGATCGATCCACGCGGTTTAGTAGGTCCACCAAAGCTTTCGGGCCGCCGGCTTGAGTCATTTCCTGACTGATGAGGCTCGAAACCTTCTTTTCCAGCACTTGCTCCACCCTTCGGATAACTTCTGGAGGCGTTTGCTCCATCATCGCAATCCGCCCGGCTACGTCTGCCCGAAGGTCGCCGGGAAGTTTAGAGAGGATGAGAGCAGCGTTGTTGATCGGCATGTAGGCCAAGATCAGGGCAATCGTCTGCGGGTGCTCGTCTTGGATGAAACTTAAGACCTGAGCCGGATCGGCCTTCTTTAGGAATTCAAACGGCACTACTTGCATCGCCGCGACGATGCGCTTGATAACTTCCTCTGCGCGCTCGTTGCCGAATGCTTCTTCTAATACTTTGCGGGCATGCTCGACGCCGCCCTCTGCAATGTAATCCTGCGCGATTGCGACTTCGTAGAATTCGCCGATGACGTTTTCTCGTTGCTCTGGAGTGACTTTGTCCAGCCTGGCCAATTCGAGTGAGAGGGTCTCGATTTGATCCTCGTCCAAGTGTCGGAGGACTCCGCCCGACGACTGCGGACCCAAAACCATCAGCATGATCGCGGCTTTCTGCCGCATGGTGAGTTCTTCTTGTCGCTTTCTCATCGTCGGATACCTTCTTCCAGAAGCCAGCTCTTGATCAGCATCGCGACGACTTCAGGTTTTTCTTGGCTCATTTTCTTGATTTGCTCGAGCGGGACGTTGATCTTGTTTCCGATGCTCGGCACGTCGATTTGGTCCACACCGGCATGCTTCTGGGCTTCTGCCAATGCAGCGGCAAGTTCCTCGTTTACATAACCCGACTCCAATGCTTGGTGAACAGCGTTCTCAGGGATGGCCAGATTCTTTGCGGCGATGGCCGTGGCCGAGAGAGAACCGCTTGGTAGCGCCGGACCGCCCGCTCCGGCCAGGACGAGCTGCTGCCCGGCCGACTTGCTAAATTTGCTCAGCGTCTTCATTACCAGGAAGGCAACGACGATTAGAGCCAGAATGGGCAGAATCGCAAGCAACTGCTGAATTCGGGCTGAGCTCGAAGCGGCGGCTATTTCCTTGGCCGCAGCAACCTGCTCGGCATTGTCGAACTTGTAGCCAATGACTTTGCTGGCGAAGTTGGTAGGGTCGGCAGCTTTGGGTCCGAGCTTTGCCGCCGCTAATTCTTCAATCTTCTGGAGGTCGGATGCTTCGGTCACTTTCTCGGTATTGACCAAGATCGTGATTCCCATCGATTTCACTTCTCCGGGAGCTTTCTCGATCACTTTGTTGGTGATGCTGACGCCTTTTTCAAACCTTTCTTGCTGGACTTTGTAGTCGCCACCGGAAGCTTCGGATGAAATGGGAGTGTCACCGAGCCCGTTGCTGCCTAGACCGGACGTGCCGCCCCCACTGTTGCCAGACATTCCCATTGTTTCCTTCACGCTTTCTTTGGTGATTGGGTCGTCTGTGGGGGTGGTGATGTTCTCGCTCTGATTCACCTTGTCGAGGTCGAGCGTAACGTCTACCGACGCCAGGGCGTTTCCGGTTCCGACAATTCGGTTCAGCTGCTCCTGAAGGTCATCGCGGACTTGCCGGGCATACAGCTTCTCCATCTCCAGCTTGGTGACGGCGCGGCCGCTTGTGCCGCTAACCTCTTGGCCGTCCCAGATGGCTCGACCTTCTCGGCTGAAGATGGTCACTTTGCCGGGTTGGAGTCCGGGAACGGAACTTGCCACGAGCATGGCCATGGCACGTCCCTGGTCGCTGGTGACCGAGTTGCCCACCTGCTCGGCGATGGTGACGTTGGCGCTCGCTTCGGTTGCACGGTCGAGCAGCGGCGAATCGTTGCCCTTCGTGACGTGCACCTGGGCCTGGTCCACGCCGGTAAACATTTCGATGGACTCCGCGAGTTGACCTTCGGTAATCGCCA
>JAFAFM010000315.1 GCA_023423495.1 Armatimonadota bacterium | reverse complement strand
CCGATCTTCTCGCGAAGCTGGTTGATGAAGATGGCGGCCGTCTTTGACTTATTCAGCGAACCGCCAAGCTTACGGAGCGCTTGGCTCATCATGCGGGCTTGAAGGCCGACGAAAGAGTCGCCCATCTCTCCCTCGATTTCTGCTTTCGGAACGAGCGCCGCGACGGAGTCGATAACGACCAGGTCGACCGCGCCAGATCGAATGATCGCATCCGCGATCTCAAGCGCTTCTTCACCGTTGTTCGGCTGGGAAATATAAAGCTTGTCTACATCCACACCGAGCACACGAGCGTAGTCCGTATCCATGGCGTGTTCCGCGTCGATGTACAGCGCGAGGCCGCCGGCTTTTTGACATTCGGCAACGCAGTGAAGGGCCAAAGTCGTCTTACCGCCCGATTCCGGGCCGTAAATCTCGATAATTCGTCCGCGGGGAATGCCGCCAATCCCTAATGCTGTGTCCAGGCTGAGGGATCCGGTGGAAATGGCTTCGATGGATTCTCGGTTGCCATCGCCCATGCGCATAATCGCGCCCTTGCCAAATGCCTTTTCCACTTGGCCCAGAGCAACTTGCAACGCTCGCTCTCTTGCCTCAATCCCTTCGTTCGCCATCTTCTCGTCCCGCCCGTTCAGTGTTTCCGCTCGTCGCATGTCTACGTAAGTCTACCAAAAGTTCTGGTTTTTGGATAGACATTTTTTGCAACGGGCTTTCGTTGGGACGATACCCAAGGGTCTGGTGCGTCGTCTATTGCACGATCTGGCCCATTTTCACGACTTCAAAGTCGCTTCCTTTCACCTGCTTAAGGGTGTTTAAGTCGCTGTCATTCCACCGAGAGTCGGGTGCGCCGGAGATATACCAATCTGAGCCATTGTCCGCCAGAATCATCCCGTACTTCTTGAGCGCCCGAAGGATCACCTGGGCGGATTCTGGGTAGCCGGATATATCGAAGGAGGCTTTGAGGCGAATACGCACTCCCATGGGTGGTCGATTGGAATCGGTTGAACTACTCGCCCAGTGTCGGGCGGGATAAACGTAAGCCCGCCGTGTTTGCGACACCGTGAACCGGATAGCGTGCCGGATTTCACCCTGCAGAACGACCTCGTCATATCGCGCCAGGCCAGGAAAGATGGGGAGGCCAGCCGCGTCTGCCGAAGTCCAACCCTCCGGGCGAAGAGCATTTGACTTCAGGTCGAACTTGGCGCCGGAGCCGCAGTCCCAGCCGCCTCCACTCGGAAAGCTGTAGAAGGTTTCCCACAACTCCTTGTTGTCACGATCGACAACCAGAATGTGCCGGTCGCCACTGGACTGTGAACCGCCTTCGATGGGCGCATCGGGCGGGATAGGATAGGGTCCGGGATCGCTCTCGTCCTCATAGTCGAACGTCATCGGCACCCGTGGTTGATTCCCGGCCACGACCACGTAAGGAATGCCAAACGGGCCGCCGTTCCAATTG
Source organism: Armatimonadota bacterium (assembly GCA_023423495.1). Classification (GTDB taxonomy): domain Bacteria; phylum Armatimonadota; class Fimbriimonadia; order Fimbriimonadales; family Fimbriimonadaceae; genus 55-13. The sequence continues at coordinate 4,487 of JAFAFM010000315.1, read as the reverse complement.
GCGCCGAAGTCGGGATGGAGGTTGTCGTTGAGTCCAATGGATGCAATGATATTTGCTGAGTTCGGATCGACCGGCTCTTGATCGATAGGCGTATTCCAAGGATTATCATCCGGGAAAGGCCTGTACCCATTCATATTCGCGTTTGCGCCCAAGTCCGGCACTCCGGGTCCGCCACTCACCGTCCCGGTGCTAGACCCCGCGTTCGAACCGGTAGTCGCCACGCCTCCACTGCCGCCGGCTGCGGCTCCTCCTCCGCCTCCACAAGCCGAAAGCACGATGGCGGAGATGAATCCAAGCAGCAGTGAGTGAGCAACATTGATTCGCATGGCCCAGGGACTTCCTTCCAAATCCGAATTGTTCGGTGACGTTCGCGGGCGTTATTCCGTAATTAACTCCTTGGAAACGCTGGTAGCGTTAACAACTCCCATGAAGTATCGAAGCACGCTGTTTGTCGCGTTCTGCTTTGCGGTGTCAGGGGCATTTGCCCAATCCTCCAAAGCCGGCGCTCTTGAATTCGACGATCTTTATCCCCGTCGGCCGTTCACCGGCAAGTCCGCATCCGGAATGGAATGGTCGCACAGTGACCGCTATGTGGCCTACCTTTGGAATGGCTATAAGGATCGGGGGAACGACCTTTGGCTTTACGACACCCAGTCTGGACAAAGCCGCCGCTTGACCTCGATGGAGTTAATGCGGCCGTTCGATCGGGACATTCCCAAGGCGATCGAGCGCTATCAGAAGGAAGACGCGGAGCTCGACAAGGCCGACACCATGTCGGACCTGGAGTACCGCGAATGGCTGCTCGCCAAGAAGAAGGAAGAGGAACAGCGCAAAGAGCCGTTACCGAGCTATCCCGGCATTTCCGGATTCGAGTGGGCAAAGGCTTCCGATGAGCTGCTTTACACGTACAAGGGCGACATTTACCGAATTAAGATTGGCGACGAAAAGCCACAGCGGTTGACGCAAACCCGAGATTCAGAGGCGCAGCCTGAGTACGCAAAGGATGACCGCGGTTTTTACTTCCGGCGAGGCGACGGCGTGTACTTCATGAGCTTCGATAGCCCGTTCGTACGGCAGTTGAACCCAGCGTTGCCAAACAACATGCCGCTTCAGGGCTACATGATTTCGCCCGACGGGGACAAGCTGGTCATCTTCACCGGCCGGTCCATCGGAGCCGATCGACAAGTGGACTACATTGTTTACCGAAACCGTTTCGCTGAAGCTCGCAAAACTAGTCGAGGCGTGGCGGACGACAAGTTCAACTCCGAAAGCTACATCTACCTCTATGATCTGAACGACGACCCGATTGCGAATGCCGCCAACGACGGTAAACCTTGGGAGGTCTGGAAGTTCCCGGGCGGCGAGGAGTATCAGGAGACGTCGGTGAACTCAGAGCCTTGGTCACCCGACGGCAAGAGATTTGTCTTCGCCAGCTGGAAGCGGGACAAGAAGGAATTGGCTCTTTGGACGGCGGATGTCCACACCAAAACCCTGAAGCAGATCTACAAAACCAGCCATGATGGTGAGCACCGAACTCCGAGCATGGCTTCGCCGTTCTTCAGCCAAGATGGCACGAAGGTCATCGCCATGCTTGAAAATAGTGGCTACCGGCAGGCTTGGGCGATCGATCCTGATTCACAGGCAGCCACGCAAGTCAGCAAAGGTGACTTTGAGACTTATCCGATCAAAATGACGAAGGACGGGCGGGCGTTGCTTGTTCGGTCCGGGAAGGACAGCCCCGCTCAGATGCAGCTGTACCGCGTCGATATGGCGACCGGCGATTACACGCGCTTGTCCAAGCAAACGGGCAGCTACGGCGAGCAGGTGGTGCCAAACAACGCGGTGACCGCCTCGGTCGCGACGTTTGGAAACTGGGGCCAACTTGGTGAGCTGTATTACATCCCGTTTGATTCCGGGGAAGAGAAGGCGCTGACCAACTCGCACCGGGTCGAGGACTTCAACAAGATCAATGTCCTCAAGCCGGAACTGTTCACTTACAAGAACCGGCACGGCCAGACCATTTCTGGGTTCATGTTCGTGCCCAAGGACTTGAAGAAGAGCCGCACCAAGCGACCGCTAATGATCTATGTCTACGGCGGACCTTTGGGAACGGGCAAGTCGGTTATCGATGGCAGCTTCAATTCCACCGCGTACCTCTTCAACATGTATCTGACCCAGAAGTACGGCTTCGTGACGGTAACCATCGACCCGCGCGGTCAGAGCGGTTACGGCTCAGCGTTTGGAAAGGCAAACTGGGATGCTCCGGGCAAAGCCCAGGTTGAAGACTTAAGCGACGGAGTGAAGCATCTCATCGCCAACTACAACGTCGATCCAAAGAAGGTGGCCATCAATGGTTGGTCGTTTGGTGGTTTCCAAACGCAAATGTGCATGTACACCGCGCCGGACGTCTTCACGCTTGGCATTGCCGGCGCCGGACCGACGGAGTGGCAGAACTACAACACCTGGTACACCGGCGGCGTCATCGGAGATGCTCGGTTGGGCAAGCCTGAAGATCTGGACAAGTATTCGCTCACAAACTTGGCCAAGAATCTGAAGGGTCCTCTCATGCTCCTGCATGGTATCGAAGACACAAACGTGCTGTTTCAAGACACCATCGCCGTGTACCGTAAGCTTCTGCAGTACGGAAAGGGCCACTTGGTAGAGCTGGCCGTCGACCCCACCGGCGGACACGGTATGGGCGGAGACATGAGCAACCGTGACCGGCATGCCATCTATCTTGAATTCATCAAGAAGTGGTGGCGGATCGACTAACGGATATTAAAAAAGGCTCCCTCGTGATGAGGGAGCCTTTTTTGTTTACGGGTTAGAAGCCGCCGCCTCCGCCTCCGCCACGCTGGCCACCGCCACCGCGACCTTGGCCTCCCGGTCCGCCCCGACCACCAGCTCCGCCTGGTCCACCGAAGCCTGGGCCACCTTGCGGATGCTCGATCTTGAAAGGCTTGCCCAGCATCGATTGCCACTGAGAACGCTGATTATTGTTCAGCACGGCCACGAACTTGGCGTTGAGCGCTTCTCGGTGCCGCTCCATCTCGGCGCGCATCTTCTCCGGATCCATTCGCTGGCCTTCTTGGGGTGGGCCGAAGTTAGGACGGTTCGACTGCATGATCTCATGCATCTGGCGTCGCTGCTCTTCGGTGATGCCAAGCTGCTCGCCGATTTCTGGTCGGAGCAGAGCCATTGCACCCTGCTGCTGAAGGTTGATCTCCTGGTATCGCTTGTACTGGCCGGCGTTCAAAATCTGCTTGATCTTGTTTTCGATCTCCTGATTCTGGGGTCCGCCAGGCCCGCCGGGGCCACCACGACCAGGGCCGCCCGGGCCACCTTGGCCTTGTCCACCACGCTGAGGAGGACCTACTTGTCCGCCGCCTTGGCCCTGACCACCTCTCTGCGGAGGCCCGACTTGGCCGCCGCCCTGCCCCTGTCCACGCTGGGGCGGACCACCAAACTGGCCGCGACCTTCGCCGCCCGGCCCTCCTGGTCCACCAGGTCCGCCTGGACCACCCGGTCCGCGCCGAGGCATCAACTCGCCGAGCTTCATCTTTTGGTCTTCGGTGAGTTGAAGTTCTTTCTGAACGCTGGGGTTCATGAGCAGCGCTGGGCCTTGCAGGCCCATGCCCCTGCCGGGACCCATTCCCGGTCCACCGCGCATCCCAGGTCCCTGAGGACCGCCAAATCCGCCGCCTTGTGGGCCAGCCTGCTGCGCGAAACCAATCGCACAAACCGCGGCCATGGCCATGATCGTCATGAGTGTCTTTTTCATCTTGTTCATCCCTTCACTCGCTTCGCGGGTGTTTGGTAACTCTTTTATAAGGTTCTTTTATGAGGGAATTATTTGTTTTCAACTTTTCTCAGAAATTCTTTCAAATTTTACGATGGCGGTAGTTCCTTGTCCAACTTGGCTGTGAATTTCCAAGCTGCCGCCATGCGCTTCGACTATCGACTTGCATATCGAGAGGCCAAGCCCCGTGCCCCCCTGATCCCCTGTTCGGGCGGCATCGGCGCGGTAGAAACTTTCCGTGAGCTTGGGAAGGTGCTCCGAAGAGATGCCGGGCCCAGAGTCTTGAATGGTAACCACGGCGCCGTTCGCCTCGCTTACTTCCACCTTGATCGGTGCGTCAGGGGCGTATCGGAGCGCATTCTCTAGCAGGTTTTCGATCACGCGGCGGATTGCATCCGGATCCACGTCCGCATACACCGCCGACGTTTGAAAATCCGTACTAATGCGTTCGGGGGTGGGCTCGACGTTGTCGATCGCCTCGCTGGCAATAACACGCAAGTCATGGCGAGCCTTGGTAAACGCCAATTGGCCGGCGTCCGCCTTGGCCAAGATGAGAAGTTGGTTGACCAGCTTCGTCATGCCGTCGGCTTCCTTTTCGGCCACCTTCAGCGCGTGGATTCGTTGCTCGTCGGTCGAGCTTTCGGACAAGGCCGCGCTTGCCGCGAGTTTGAGCCTCGTCAGCGGAGTC
>JAFAFM010000208.1 GCA_023423495.1 Armatimonadota bacterium | reverse complement strand
GTGCCACCCCTTCTTGTGCGCGCCGCCGACGGTGTGCCAATCTTTCCCGCTGCAACAAGCTGATGCCCCTTGGCGAAGTCGGGAAAGAAACGAACGACTTGCCCAACCATCAGGGGTACGTTGCCTTTGTCAGCAGCCTCGATGAGCGTTCGGCAGTCAACCAGCGTGCGAGCGAGGGGTTTTTCCACGAAGACTGCTCGTCCGGCGCTGATCGAGCGCAATGCAGCCTCGACGTGCAAGTCAGTTGGCAAACACACGTCCACCACGTCCACTGCGCTGATCAACTCCTCTGGTGACGAATGCGGGTTGGCTTCCCACTGCTTGGCGTATTGCTCGCTCTTGTCCGGCAGCGGATCGAAGAAATGAAGCTCTACGTCCGACATCTTTCGGTACTGGCGGGCATGGACGTTCCCCATACCACCCGCGCCAAGGATGCCGACTTTCATCATGGGAGGATTATGTCCACACTTCCAGCTCGATCGCTTCGCCAAACTCCTTGAGCGGGAATCCGTTCGGATCATCCTTACGTCCCGCGGAAATCGCTGCGTGGCTCGCCAAATACTTTAAATTCGGAAAAACGGACTTCAGCCGCTTGGCAATGTAAACAGCCCGATCAAACTGCTCCTTAGGGAAAGGATCCACACCATCGTTCCGGTTCACAAAGCTGATGCCGATCGAATACTCGTTAACGCCGGGGCCCTGAGGTCCTTTTGATTGACCGGCATGAAAGGCAACGTCGACGGGGGAAACACATTGAACAGAGGCGCCGTCCTTGTCCACCAAGAAGTGGTAGCTGAAACCCCGTTCGCGCAAGATGGCAATGGTGTCGGCGATTGTCGGCTCTACCGTTGCGTGAACAACGAGCGTATCGACTACGGTCGTTGGCTTGCGTTTTCGGTGTTCCAGGGGTGGGCTAAGGTATTTGATCCTTACTTTCTACCCTGTACTTGGCAACGGATTTTGTTCGAACTCCGGAAAGTCCCGAATCACTTCCGTGACCGCTCGGTCACGGACGACGGGATCAGATAACCCTTCGCAGCACGCTTCGACGATGCCGCATCGTTCACATCGATAGTGGGCCCGCTCTTCACGGACCGCACTGCCACATTTTGGACACCTTGTTTCGCAAACCCTCAGCAAATTAACCCCCAATTCGCACGCATTCAAAGGGACGCTCAATACACATTAAAAGCATCGGATCGTTTACACGGTTTTCTTAGGTGATTTTGCGGGGGCCATTCGACAAAACCCCAGATTCAGTAAACTTTCCCCTCGAATGAAGTTCCCCATCTCCATGCTCCGCGACTACGTCCGCACCAAGCTGACTGCCGAACAGATTGGAGACCTGCTGACCATGGCGGGTTTCGAGTTAGAGGGAATTGAGGAAGTAGACGGCGAGTCCGTGCTCGACATCAAGGTTGTAAGCAACCGCGGCGACGGATTGAGCGTGTATGGTCTTGCCCGAGAGGTCTTGGCGAAGGACGCAACCAGCGAGGCGACGGATCTTTACGCCGCGTGTCGCGCGGGATTTGCTGATTCTCCGCTTGAAAGCCAAGCCCTGGATGATTCCGTGGTCCAGATCGAATCCGACGAATGCATCCGGTTTGCCGTAAGAACTCTGGAGGGCGTGGATGCAAAACAGTCCAGCCCGGAATGGATGCAAAAGCGTCTGCAGCAGGCGGGAATGCGGCCGATCAGCATTCTCGTCGACCTTACCAATTATGTGATGCTTGAGCTCGGCCAGCCTTTGCATGCATTTGACCGGGACAAATTGGCGGGGGGTCGGATTGTGGTTCGACACGCGCGTCCGGGTGAGCGATTGGTAACGCTCAACGGCGTTGAACATGAGCTAAACGGCCAAATGATGGTCTGTGATGCTGAAAAGCCGGTTGGCGTGCCGGGAGTCATGGGAGGTTTGGAGACCGAAGTCTCAGATTTGACCAAGACTTTGCTTCTCGAGTCAGCGAACTTCAAGAACACCGCCGTTCGGAAGACACGCAAGCAGCTTGGCCTCAATACGGAAGCGAGCTACCGCTTCGAAAGGAGTGTAGACCCCGAAGGAGTTGTGCGGGCGACGGAGCGCTTCACAAAATTGCTGCTCGAAGTCCAGCCGGCGATCAAGGCGTCGAACATCGTCGACCACTATCCTGGCCGCATGGTTCGAGAGCCGATCAAGTTAAGACTCAGCCGGGCGAATCGCTTGCTCGGCATGACGATCACTGATGCAGAAGCATCGCGCTACCTAAAGAATCTGGGTTTCAGCGTGGATGGTGGAGAAGGCGAATACACGATCGAGCCGCCCTCGTGGCGGCCGGATATTGTTCGCGAGGATGACTTGATCGAGGAGTTGGGCCGCGTGCACGGGTACGAGAAGATTCCTGAGGAGCTTCCGATCGGACACACGCCGATTGGCGGACCGCAGGGCTCTCTGCTGAAAGTCGACCTATTGAGGGAGGCTGTAGTACGGGCCGGATTCATCCAGATCATCAGCCACTCGCTTCGGGACAAGCATTTACTGGATGCACCAGGGGCGCGCATAGGACCGAAGAACCCAGGTTCGCCGGAGATGGCTTGGCTGCGGAATTCTCATTTACCAAGCTTGGCGGAAGCTGCGATTCGCAATGGCGCCAAGGATCTGCACCTCTTCGAGATGGGCAAGGTGTTTGGCGACTTCGGGGAGCGAATGGAGCTTTCCTTGCTGAGTGTGGGAGCTTTGCTTCCCGCCAACTGGCAAAAGTCAGATTCGGGCCAAGCCGACTTCTTCAGTCTGAAGGAAGCGGTTGTAAAGGCGCTATCTCAGATTGGATATGTGGTTCAGGTTGCTCCTGCCGAGGTATCCGCCGAGCGGTTTCATCCGACCCGAGTCGCCAGCCTGTTGTATGGTGTGGACCAAGTGGGCGTCATGGGCCAACTGCATCCGAGCCTAGCGGAGCCCCTCGGGTTGTCGCCAACGACGGCTTTTGCCGAAGTGAATATCAGCAAGCTTCTTTCGCAGCCCGCATCGGAGGTCAAGTACCAGCCGATTAGCCGAAACCCATCCGTCCGTCGCGACATCAGTATCGAAGTTCCAAAGAGCCTTCCCTATGCCGAGGTCGAGAATGCAGTCATAAGCGCGTGCGGAAGCGTCCTCGAGCGGCATTGGCTGTCTGACGTGTACGAGGGAGCGGGAATTGGAGATGGAAATCGCTCTTTGAGTTTGGCTTTGCAGCTTCGGAAGCAGGGCGAGAATTTTACCGATGAGGAAGCGAACCAGGTGCGGGAGTTGGCCGTCGAGGCGCTTGTTGCGCTGGGGGCGAGACCGCGATAACGCATAGCTCCCAGACTCCCCAGGCTAAGACCGCGACGAACAGACTTCTCAGCGCCATGGGCCAGTAGTGGTAATGCTCGAATTGGTTGAGCCAAGCCATCGGTAAGTAAGCCAAACCTGACAGCAAAAACCCGGTAAGAGCCAGCCGCCAATGCCGGAATGCGGCAAAGTATCCAGCGACGTTTGCAATCGTTGCCCAAACGGTGTTGTAGAGCTGCCCCGTAAGAAGCACGACCGCACCGAGGTCCAGAACCTGAATTTGCATGTAGATGGAAGACAGGCAAGGCAGAAAGTAACTGGTTAGGGACAGAGCGACGCCAGGACCGTCGCGTAACTGCTGTTGCTGATAATCCGAAGCTCCATCCGGGAGAACGGCTCGGCGAAGAACAATATACGCAACTAATAGTCCCCAGAATACAATTTGCCAAGACCACTGCACGCGGTACCGCTGCAGTCGCAGTGACACAGCGACACCAAGCAAAGCCGCCGGAAGCATAACCGCTTGCTCGTAGCTCCCGAGGGATAATGCGGTAGCAAGGAAAGATATCAGAAGGTAGGGCCATGCAGCGCTCTGCTTCTCTTCCGTCGTAACGGAACTGCGCGTACCGGCAGGCTCATCCATCGATGTGGGCTGGTCCGCATCCCGTTCGGCAGACGTTCGCTCGTAGCGTGCATAAGCCGCCATCGCGAGTAAGCAAAAAATGGTCATGGTTGACGCGGTTCGCCCAGGAATCCACGCGATCATTCGAAAATGCAGCGCAGAGATCCCGGCAAGCTCGTTCCCCAGAAAT
>JAFAFM010000294.1 GCA_023423495.1 Armatimonadota bacterium | reverse complement strand
AGCGCTGCAATCGCACTGCAGAGGTCGTGGGTTCGAATCCCATCATCTCCACCAATCTTGAAAAATGCCCTTTTCATCGTGGACATGGTCGGCCTGAGCGTTTCCTTCGGAAGCGCATTTCAGGATCAAATTGAACGGTTCGCGCAGTTCTAAATGAAGTTTTTCGCCGTCGAAATGGCAGTTCGAATATAGCATTTGAAGCAGCTGCTTCTTGTCGTCGGCTCCAGCTTGTTTGAACCTATCACCAGCGGTTGAGGCGAGTTCTAGTATTCGAATGCCATCGTCGCGCCAGGTGCTCCCGGCGCTCTCAAGACTTGCAGCGATCGACCGGGCTTCTGCAAGCTGGGTCTCATAGTTCGAACGAAGTCTCTCATAGGTTTCGGCCGAAAGTTGCCCGTCGACTTTGTCTTCATACAGCCTCGAAAGTTTGTTCGTAGCAGCGCGAATATCGGCTTCGATCTGCTTTCGTCGACTCGCTGAGAATCGCTCCTCATCTTGTGATGCTTCGATGAGGGCGGCTTTGAGCATGTTCAGTATTGAGTCGGGAATGTGCATCGAGTCCAGAATCTCGGCAAACCCTCTGGTAAAAATTTCCTCGGCTACGTAACGTGCGTCACAACCGGATTGCCGACCCGTGCAATGGTAGTAGACGTATTTGCCCTTTTTGATCTCTCCACTGTAGGAGGCTCCACACTTTGAACATCGCACCATTCCACGGTACGCGATCTCGACTGTCCCATAACCCAGCCGGGACGTGCGGCCGTCCAAAACCTGCTGGACTCGGTAGAACACTTCGGTACTTATAAGCGGCTCATGCAGAGCGCTGAGCAGCTCGTTGTTCCAACGCAGTTTGCCGATGTACACATCGTTGCGCAGGATGATGGCGATGGAACTTTTCTGTACGGGGTTCCCCTTCTTTGTTGTAAGTCCAATTTGTTGTGCGAAGCGAGTTGCTTCTTTCAAAGATAGGCGGCCCTTTGCGAATTCTTCAAATAGCTTTGCAACGAGCGGCGCCCTGATCGGATCTGGCACTATCTTCTTGCGGCCACCGTCGGGAACGTTCATGTACCCTAGCGGAGCGTGGGACGGATAAATTCCCTGCAGAGCTTTCTCTCGCATTCCCTTGCGAATCTCCTCTGAAAGGTTGTCGATGTAGTTCTTGGCAAGGCAAACCTTAATGGAATGCATCAGCTTCTCGGATGAGTGACTGTCCTGCCGGATGACTTGGCCTTCCTTGACGAAGTGGAGGTCAACTCCAAGTTCATCCACTTTTACAAAGTCCGAGAAATTCCTGTAGAGCCGGTCCGTTTTCTCGACCAAGATGCCCGCTACGTTTTCTTCCTTGACAAACCTGAGCATTTCGCTAAATGCTTTACGACCGGCCACTTTTGCCGTCTCCGCCTCTACAAACTCCCGGACCACATCCAAGCCATGTTTGGCCGCATAGTCTCGAATCGCCCTGCGCTGCGCGGGTACGGAGTATCCCTCTTCGTCTTGCTCTTTGCTGCTGACGCGCGAATAAGAAACGTATCGACCCGTGGGTTCGGTCTTGCCTTGAGAACTGGATTTAATGTTCTTATTGGATTTCATGACTGTTTTCGATAGCCAGCCAAGATATTGCCTTCAGCCGATGAAGCCGGGAGGTAACCCGCTTCAGCGAGGAGCTGCCGAACAACCAGTGACATCGTAACGCCACGCGCACTCGTGGCTCCCTGCAAGAACGCCCGCTCTTCCTTCGACATTCTAAAGCGGACCCATGTGTCTCGATCTCCATGCCGTTTGCCGTTCGCTTTTCCTTTTTTCATATTGTTATGTTACCACCTTTGCACCTAATATCGGTGCATGCTGTGCGTTATACCTAGTTACTATGGTTCGCTCGACCGACGCTACGTCAGGAATGTCTGCATACGACAAGCTTATCGCCTCCCTAGTCGTTGTGCGGCGACGGGCTAATTTGTCGCAGCGCTCGCTTTCTCGCAAGGTCAGACAGGCTCCAACATTCATAAGCAAGATTGAACGCGGGGAAAGGCAACTTGGCATCGTGGAACTGTTTGACATTTGCGCAACGCTTGAGGTGGATGCCCTGCCCCTTTTGAAAGAAGCCTTCGGCGGGGGCAAGGCAGTTGACCGATAGTACTAGCAGGCATCGAGGATAGCTTGGACCCTCGCCAGATCGATGCCGATTTTTGCGCTGATCTCCTCGGCGGTGACTCCTCCAGAATTGAGTTCTCGGACGGTCGTATGGATTACAGGCGGCCTCCTTTGCCCTCTAGAGATCCGTGACTTCGCGAACAGAGGAAGCAAATGGGCGATCCGGTCGATCCATGGCTTCGCCCTGCGTGCAGCCCTGTTCGGGTCTGATTCGCCAATCCGTTTGGCCGCCCTTGCAGTGAAGGTCGAAAAGGTGCTGCGAGCAATGTTCATGTAAGCAGCACCCTGCGACGGGCTATGGCCTTGGGACAAGTGCCATAGAGCAGCCATCTCGCTTTCGGTGAGCGATTCGATCCCGCCTCTGCCGCGCGAACCTTTCGGGGCCTTTACCCTCGGCAGCGGTACGATTGTCTCAGGCAGGAGGCGAATTTTGATTTTCGCCACACTATGGCCGCCACGGTCTTCAACGATGAGACGCTCCAGCACCGTTTCCAAAAGCCTTGTGCGCTCGCAAGGTACGAGGTGCTTCCATACGGTCGGGAAACTTTCGAGGGCTTGCAGCGCACGACGCTCCAAGTCTTCGATCCGTGCGACCGAGGATAGTTCAATCGCAAGCTCCGAGAGCCGTGTCTCGACACTTTCCTGATCCTCCTTGATGCTGGCCATTTGGCGTCCGAACATGCTTTCGCTCAGGACTCCCTCTCGAAGTTGCCTCAGCGCATCTTCCGCCTGGGCGTCGTACTTGGCCTTGCGCGCTTCAAGAGTCGCCCGCTCGCGCAGCGCATCCCCGTTACCCTTTCGCACTTCCTGACCGATCCGGAGACGAGCCTCACGCTTGGCCTCATCGGACTGGGCAATCTTTGCCACCTCGTGCAAAACCGCTTTCTCCAGGATATCGGCGCGCACAAGGACGTGCCTTGATTCGCCCTCCAATCGGAAACCATTACACCTAAAGGTTAAATAATCCTCGGTGTAACGATATTGGAGATTCTCACCGCAACTTGCACACTTTGGAATTCCGATGAGTGAGTTCTCCGGCCGTTCCGACTTGGGCCCAAACGGGCGCCGCCGCTTTGTGGAGATTTGCTCTTGGATTCGCTGGTAATCCTCATAATCGTAGGCCCTATGTTCGTAGTGCAGGCCCCTGATGTGAACTCCCTGAGAGTCAATCACGTAGCCCGCGTGTACTACATTTTTAAGCAAGATTTGCACTCTTATCCCATCCCACCTTGCTCGTCGACGGCCATGTTTATCCACTTTCTTCGGCTTAAATTCTATGCCAAGCCGATTCATCTCGCGGGCCACATCCTCCATGGAGTAACCGCGCAGGTAGAGATCCTTGACCATCCGCACCGCCTCCAACTGCTCGGGGATTGGCATGATTCCCGTGATTCCTGCCTCCTTCTCGGCCGCAGTCGCGTATCTCCAGCCATATGGGACTTGGCCAGTCGCCATACCTTGGTCCTTCCGTTTGCCGATCATCTGTTTGATGAGGGCGTTGTTCGAGGTTCGCTGATAACTGTGCACGGCTCCCAGCACGCCTGCCATCATTTGTCCTGTCGGAGATGATAGGTCGATCTGGTCGTGGTCGAAAAAAAGCCGAGCGTTGTTCTTCAGGAAGACTCTTTCCAAGATCGTGGAGGTATCGTTCCGTCTGTACAACCTCGATGGGTTGATGCAGGCAACAACATCCACTTTTCTCTGAAGGACAAGTTCAAAAACGGACGACAAACCCGGCCGGTGGTTTTTATGCCTAATAAGCTTGCCGTCCCGGATATCTTCGTCCGTCGGTCCAAGGCTCCCCGACAAGCCGGGATCCGAAAACTCTCCGACGATGTCATAGTTCCCTGGCCCGTACTCCTTGTCGAGGGCAGCGCGAATGATGGCGGGCTGCTGATAAATAGAGGTCCCCTCCGTAGCCTGCTCCTCCGTGGAGACGCGGGCATAAAGCGCTACTTGTGCTCGCATGGCATTCTTCATAGTGTTTCCTCCTCAGTTCGCAAAGTATACTCATATTGCGAATAAACTGATCTTTCATTTTGTGTGCTATTACGAATAATTGAACCTGAAGCTACCATGTTCATGCTCGCTGCGAGCGTCATGCGCACGGTAATGACAGGGTCCTGAGCAGCTCGGACTGCTCCAGTTGCCAAAAGGTCGAAGAACGAGGTGTCAATGTTCATGGGTTCCTCTGGATTACTGTTGGTCGTGCTCGAAACACCGTACAAACCTTCAGTTGGAGGTTTGCCTCGGCGGTATAGGAGATCTTGTCGAGCTTTAAAAAGAACTCGACCAGCCGATCTGTAGATGAGGTTGCTGGGCTCTTCGAAAGAGCTGCTATTGGTTTCGAGAGATTTCTCATACAACCGCCATTGCCATCAAAATCCGCCGAAATCGAGATGTAACAAAAAATTGTCGAAGAATTTTTCGCGCAGATGTATTTTCGTGGGGGCCGGGCTTGTCGCGCTTGCCATTTTTAAGCCGCGCAAAGGAGGCCCAAGCGAGTCTTGCAGTGTGAGACACGGTATCCAAAGCAGCCGGCGAATACAGATGCTCAGTTCAAAAATCGGCTATCGAACGAACTAAAGCATCGCCTAACTGCAATCTTATTTAGATGAGCCGACTCGCGCGACTTATGGCATTCGTCTGCGGTTATGATCTGTACCTTTAAGCATTCGGTCGAAGTATCCGGTGTAATAGTTGCAAGCGTATGTGACAAGGACCATCACAAGCAGGATGACGACAAAAGCCGCCACGAATCGCCATATAGCCCTGACGAATTGCGAGCTCAAACGCCGAGACCCCCAGTCCAGAATCTGATTACAGCGAAAACTGCCAGCAGAGTGAAAGACACGGTCAATACTGCCCCCGCACAGCCCGATCGGAAGTATCGGTCGTGATACCGCGCGCACTCCTCGCAGAGGCGACGGCGGCGAAAATAATATCTCGGCGTTATCCTTCCCGATGAGCCCATTCCATAGGATGCTCCCGATGCAGATTCGCGCATGAACATGTGGCATTCGGGACCGAACCGAAGACCGCACTCTGAGCACTTGAATCCTCGGGGTGGGGCGGGAACCGCACCTCTTGGGAACGGCAACGGATCTGGCTCTGGCTCGCCCATCGTCTCCAAGATCTGAGAGGCTCCAGCAGTCGTGGACGGCGCCGTAAGGAGATGTCCCTCCGTAGCTGAGCGCCTGATCGCCAAGTGCTTGGCAAAGCTCGCACAGCGGGGGCACTCGATGTCGAGTTCCGTCAAATGGAATCCGCAAATCGGACAGGTGGCATTCATGGTTACTACCAGCAGATAATTACTATTATAGTAAAATCCGTGATCCTTCAAAGCCAGATTTGACGGGTGCCTCGCAGAGAAGTCAAATCCACAAACAGGCGCGAGTACGAGTTGCTAATCTCGATGGTCGCGAAAGCGCGAATCGAGGCGGGGTTCAGTCAAGGTGAGTTAGCGAGGAAGACTGGAATCTCCCAACCGACCATTTCTGACATTGAAAGTGGTAAGAGGAGGCTCGACCTAGTCGAACTCCTGGACATTCTCAAAGCCCTTGAGTTGGCCCCGTTGCCGTTTGTACAGGAATTCCTCTCGCTCACAAATTGATGGTGCAAGGCCTATTTGCGGTCACCATTTCAATTCCGTTGGATTCGATCTAAGGGCTGGTCGCTTCAAGTACCACGTCGGTTGTTCATTGCAAATTGCAGTGATAAGCTATTGAGATCCTTTGCCTTTTGCTCAGTGTCGTGATGACTCAGGACAAGGGTCCGGGGCTTCCGGCCACATACGTCGGTCTTTGGGCAGATCGGGACAATCGATCCTACTTCGTGACGTCCGGCACTACGATCGAATATATCGATGGCGATCAGTGGGGACAAATAGCTGGCATCTACACGGCCCCGAACAATGACCTCGTAGCCAATTGGTCTCAGAGTAAACATCTCGCTTTGGATTCGTCGCGCCGAATTGACACAAGCGGTTTGATAAGAAGTGGATGGGGTGCAGCGAAGTGGCTTGATTCGCAAGACGATGCGTACGATGTTCGCGAAGCTTTCGTGCTCGGTGTCGGAGTGCCGGACAATGTTCGCTATACCGGCGAGTTCCGGGCAAAGTACCTCTCCAATTCGGTCATCAGTTTTGCTATGACTGACTCGAAGGGAATCAGCCACCTTCGAAGCTCCCTCTTCTATTTAGGTGAGTACGCAAATGCGATGGTGGATGGAGTCTTCAAGGACAAGTACACCGAGTTAAGCATCACAGAGAAGTGGAGCAAAAAGAAGTATGCGGTCGAGGGATCCTTTTCACATAATGGCCGGACCTACAACGTCCGAGGCGAGCGTGCATTCACGCGGGGAATTCTGACCGTGATCGATCGATCAACGGGAAACCGAGCAGGAACGGTCATATACGGCTACAATCCAACTCCTGAGCAAGTTGCCAAGTTCAAATCCAGTTTTGATCCGACCGATAGAGTGCTGGTCAATTTTGTTGTTCCGGGCGTGCCAACGACGCAAATCAAGCAACTTGGTCGAAACTCATCCTCGGAATCGTGATATCCTGCAACTGGGTTACCAAACCCCTCCGAAACGACACAACGGCCCTTCCCAAGTTAGCGGGGAGGGCTCTTTTTTTGTGCCTGCTAGTAGCGTGGATCTTCAGGAGGTCCGGGTTCAAACATGTATTCAATCTCGGCGTTAACTTTTTCCGACTGAGATTCAACCATGTCTAATGCAAGTTCTACATCACTTATCTTTGAGTCCAATTCCGCCACGATATCCTTCCAATCGGTTGAGCCGTCGTCGAACTGTTCGATGTGCGATTTCAGTGCTTCGAAATCGCTTCGTAGGTCTGATACATACGAAGTCAAATTGGCCGACTTTTCCTTAAAGTCAGGCTCCGATGGCGTCGTTGGTCCACCACAGCCCCAAACAAAGCTCAGAATCCCAATGGCGAATGCGGTTCGGATCATCTGCAGACCGAGCAGGTGCCTCCATTCTTAGCGCAGTTCTTGCAGTACTTGCAGTTCTTGCAAGCGGAACAAATTCCTTTGGAAGAGCATGTGGCGACAGCTGAATCGCAGCATGAAGTTGCTTCCGCTGGCTTTGCCGAGAAGAATGAAGCAATCCCAATGGTCGACACGACCGCAACTAACGCAATAGATTTCAACATGGCCTCATTCTAAAGCAAGAACCGAGAATTGTAAAATCCGTTGCCTTTAAATGCAGGTGCGCTTCAGTCCAATGGAGCTGTCCGGGCCAGCTTTCAGGACTTGGGTTTTGCGTGATTGCCGGCCCGACGTGGAGTTGGAGAACGGAAAACTTCCACTTCCTGCTAAACCTTACCAGACATCAGAAAAGAACCTGCGGAACCATTGAATGGGGCAAGGAACCGTCATTTCCTCATTTAGCCCTCGACCGTGTCGGCAATACACTATCCACAAAGAAACCTCCGAAGAGGGGTTAAGGAAGAAGAAATCCGTCTGCCCCACCTGAAGCTATATCCGGGTGGGGACTTTTTATTTGGGTCCGGCCGGGTTGGGATTATCATGCGAAGTTGCCCGGCCGGTTCGGGCGGTTGGAAGCGAATTGCTCCCGCCTGAACTTTACCGCGGCTAATTCCTAAGGCCATCTTCTTGCGGCAAATTTGCCAAAAATCTTTGCACAGGTGAATCGCAGCGACCAACAAAACGTTTAAGCTTTCGATTGTATAGTGAGACCCACCAGAGGTCATAACTGGATGGCTTTACCCTCCGCTCCCTAGCTACGGCGGAGGGTCTCTTTATGGCCACAATTGCACAATGCGCATTCGATCGCACTTCTTGCTCTTTCTACTCCCGCTAGTCGGCATTGGCTGCTCTCCGAAATCAGAAGGCATTCTGAACGAAGTCGAATTGCGCCAGGCTTTGCGACAGGTCCAACTCGACCAGCAGGCGGTGAACAAGAAAATGGAGACGTTGCAGCGGTCTCACGACTCGGAAGAACTAAGAGCCTTGGACCAAAGCCTAACCGACCTGTTTCACTCCACGGCGATTCTGGAGATCACGGTCGGGGCAACTCTAGAAAAGCGGAAAGCACAGCCCGTGGTGTCGCGGTCAAAGGTGCTGGAATAGCCATCGACGGCTTAAGCAACTGGGTCGAAACATGGAGCTAAGCTTCCGCGAAGCTACCACCGACGATGTGGAGGCGACCTTCGAGATCAAGAGAGAAGCGTTCCGGCCATATGTGGAAATTGTCTATGGGTGGGATGAGGTTGATCAGTGGCGCAGGCACAAAGCGGAATTCTCGTGCGAGACGGTTCGGATGGTATTGATCGACGGTAAGGAGGTCGGCTATGTGCTGGTGCGATCGCTGCCCGACGCGCTTTACTTGAGTCAGCAATTCATACTGCCTGGTCACCAGGGGCGAGGGATCGGCGCGAAGTGCATGGCGTTGCTCCAAGAAAAGGCACGCCGGAGCGGACTGCCCATTAGACTCCAGGTGTTCAAAGCGAACCCACGAGCTCAGGCTTTCTACACGCGCCTGGGTTTTCAACCGGTCGGCGAAAGCTCGACCCACATCCAGTTCGAGCACTCCGCGTGAGGGCCTCTCGACTGCTTAACCTGTTAAGTTTGGTAGATTTACCGGTGGGTTTGGCATCTTGCTTGCAAGTGAGGAAATAGGGCTTAATCCAAAGTCCGTTGATGCTCCGCTAGAGAGTAACAAAAGACCGAAGTAAATTCATCACCCGCCACATAGAGTCGGCGGGTTCTTTTTCAAATGCTCTCGGGAAGCTATGGGCTCCGCGTTACGCTCTGATGGTTCGGCACCTTCTTCGACAGGCCAACCTTGGTCTTCAAAATCCGCCACTTCTGCTCAAACCAGGACACCTTGGCAATGCGGATCACGCTTACGAACTTCTGATCTGATGCGATCGAGAACATCCCCGATCCAGATTGCTTCAGGGTGCGACTGACATTTGATTTGCGCCAAACCCGGATCTTCTCATGTAGAGGGTCCGGAACCTGAGGGAAGTCGAATCTGTACTCCAACAGATCGTGCGCTTCGTCGACGTGAAGCAGTCGCACGGTCTCGCGACCTCCAAACTGGCGAATCCATCCGAGCTCGTCATTTTTTGGAGCAAACAGCATGATTGCTGTGGCCGCTGCCACCAGAACCAGGGTAACAATCGCATACCGCCGACGAAGCCCCATGCGCTCATTATCCTTGGGAAGTTACTGTCATTCCCTAAATATTTCGCTGGAAGGGGTGAGGTTGCTCCTGAAT